>JANLVW010000434.1:0-8479 GCA_031364205.1 Ferruginibacter sp. | reverse complement strand
CAATGCAATTTCCGCTGCATACACCATTCCCAGTCTTCTAAATTCCATGTCATGTTTTAGTGCAACTTCTCCTACCATTTCTGCGGCACGACCTGCAGCCACATTGGTTTGTAATTCCATTTGAAACAAGCGAAATTTTGCATGCAAATATCCCTGCACAAAATATACATCGTTTTCCTGCGCCGCAAAAACATGCGGTACTAATTTTTCATCAAAATAAACAGACACTTTCTCTTTAAGCTGTGGAAATTTTAAATCTGCAGAAAAGTTTTTGTCAGCGGGTTCAGCATTCTGCCACAAACCATGTTGTGGCGATAACAAAGCACCAAGCGGAGCCGGTGCAACGAGTTTAGTATTTAAAATAATTATCAGCAACAAAGTAATTGCAGCAGAGAATAGTAATGGTAAAATGCGCATAAAAAATATTGTGAACGTAATGTATAGTTTTTTAAAACATTATCGGAAAACGATTTATTGTTTTCAGATATTGTAATATTAATTATCAATGCTGGTTTACCTTTATAATAAAAAAATGAAAAAGAAAAATGCTATTGGCCTTGATAATGATAAAGTAAAAGAATTGGCAAAAGGGTTAAATAAACTTCTATCTGAATTTCAACTTTTTTATATTAACGCAAGAGGTTTTCACTGGAATATAAAAGGTGATAAGTTTTTTGAACTGCATGTAAAGTTTGAAGAACTTTATACAAATTCTCTTCTTAAAATTGATGAAGTTGCAGAGCGCATATTAACATTGGGTCACAAACCTCTGCACGCATTTACAGATTATGTAAAAACTGCATCTATAAAAGAAGTAACAGATGTTTCGAATGGTAAAACTGCTATTGAACATGTACTCGGAGGTTTTAAAACTTTAATTGAAGCAGAAAGAGAGTTGCTGGAATTATCTGCTGATGCAGGCGATGAAGGTACAAATGCATTAATGAGTGATTACATAAGAGAGCAGGAAAAATTTGTGTGGATGTATAATGCATATCTTGATAACTAATTAGGTCATGGAAAATATTGATGTAAAAAATATTCTTGGGCTGCAACTACCAACGGATCCAAGATGGGTAAACCTTGCAGAAATGCAGCTGGAAGAAATATTAACTGACCATGCATATTGCGAACAGAAAGCTGCTACAACCTGCATTACACTCATTCAAAAAAATTCAGAAAAAGAATTTTTGGTTGAAGAACTAAGCCCGATTGTTACAGAAGAATGGGGGCATTTCAGGCAGGTACTGGCAGAACTTAAAAAAAGAAATTTAGTTCTCGGTAGGCAACGCAAAGATGTTTATGTAAATGAACTACTCAGGTTTATTATAAAAGGCGGCAGTAGGGATCAGCATTTTCTTGACCAAATGCTGATAATGGCGTTGATTGAAGCAAGAAGTTGCGAGCGTTTTAAGAGACTGAGTGAAGGATTGGATAATTATTACATGCGTAATTTTTATCGAAAATTTATGGAGAGTGAAGCCGGGCACTATACCATGTTTATAAACCTTGCAGAATATTATTTATCAAAAGAAACAGTAAGAAAAAGATGGAAAGAATGGCTTGCTTTCGAAAAAGATTTAATGAACAGTGCTGAAGTTAGAGGCGATAGAATACATTAAAAATAAAATTTCACCTATTTATAAAAATACTTAATTTCTCTATATCATGTTACAAAAAACCTAGTCTTATTGTTATTACTACCAGCTTTTGCCGACAGAATAATATTTGTATAATTATATTCTTTGCCGGCCTGCTCTCCAGGCCGGTTTTTTTATACTTAAAAATAATTAATGATACAGAATTACAAAGGCTACACTGGCCAACAGCATTGGGTTTGGAAAAAACTATTTAGCAGACAACAGGAAAATCTGCTCCAAACAGGTACTCGTACTACACAAACAGAGCGTTACCTTGCTCAACAATGTTTTTAATGCTCAAAGTATACCAAAACTTGCTGACTTATCGTCTGCTTTGTTAAAACGCACAGGCTGGCAAATTCACGTTGTAGAAGGATTTATACCTGCAGTAGAATTCTTATCTCTGCTTGCTGATAAAAAATTTGCTGCAAGCACATGGCTTAGGGAACTTGCCCACCTGGATTATTTGGATGAGCCTGATATGTTTCATGATGTATTTGGACACTTGCCTGTTTTATGCGGTAATGATTATGCAGCATTTGTACATAAAGTAGGATTGCTAGGAAAAAGTTATTCATTTTTTCCTGAATGTGTTGATTTGATTGAACGCTTTTACCGGTACAGTATTGAATTTGGACTTGTAAAGAAAAATGATAAAATTAAAATTTTTGGGGCAGGAATCATTTCCTCTTACGGCGAAACGAACCGTATTTTTGAAGATTGTTCTGTACAGATAAAGGAATTCAATCTGGCTGAAATATTTTACCTCCCTTTTAATAAAAGCAGTCTGCAGCCTATTTATTATTTTGCCGGCAGTTTTAAAGAACTTTATCTGGCAGTAGAACAATTGGCTTTAATACTGGGAAAAACACTTGAACAAGAAAAGCTGTTAATGATGTGATCTATCAAAAAACAGGAGTTCATTAGATAAATCAAGATGCGGATATTTTTGAGAGAGCATAACAACTTTCTCAAAATTTATTTGTAAAAATTTTTTGTGTGATGTTGATGATGGATTAAAAGGTTTGTGATTTACAGCCGCATTTATCTCATTTATTTCCTTCATTAATTGCTGTGATGCTTCATCTATCACAGCAGTTAGAAATTTTTCCCAAACATAATTGGTGGCTGCATAATTAGGATGCACAAGATCTTCAGCAAAAAAACGGTAATCTCTCAGGTCATCTATTATCAGCTCATAAGCAGGAAAATAAAAACTGTCTAAGTTATTTGTAAGTTCATGTACAGCATGTATCAAAGCAGCTTTACTTCTGTTATTCTCAATAAATCCCTCTCTTAAATGCCTTACCGGGCTGACGGTAAAAATAAATTTTGCAGTAGGATTTACAGATTGTACACTTTGCTGCATATCTTTTAAAACAGTTACTATTTCTGATGGGTTTAATAACCTTCGGCTGAACTTATCAGTAGGAATTTTGTGGCAATTTGCAGCTACATTTTCGTAATTTTTTTTGGGCTTAATATCCTTCCACTCATAAACAAAAGCAGAACCTAGCGTAATTAAAATCCAGTCTGCAGTTTTTATAAAGTCAGCAGCTCTTTTAAGTTCAGTATTTATATTTTGTAAAGCCTGTAATTTTTCAGGATGAGAAAATCTTGTATGATGCGCTCTGCTGGCCCACAATTCGTTGTAATAAAATAAATCATTTTCTGAAAATACATTTTCTTTGGTGTAACTTCTTATGGCTTTGGCAATGCTTACAGGGTTAAATAAAATACCGTTAGGGTTTTCTAATATTTTAAATTTGTTCGCTGCCAATTTTTTACCAATCTGCTCTGTAAAACAAGAGCCAACTAATAAAATTCTTTCAGTAATTTTTATTTTTACAGGAAAAGGTTTGGGCGTAAATTCTGAACGGAATTGCATAAAAATTATTTATAAAATGCAGAAGAATGAATTATAAATTAAATAAAAATTTCACTTGCCATTTTATTACATTTCTGTAAAGCAATATTATCAATTTGAAGTTGCTCGCCCCTCTCTTCAAAATAACGAAGCATTGTTTCTGTATCCATATTTCCAACTAAATTATTACCTGCCATTGGGCAACCGCCAATTCCTTTTAATGCAGAATCAAATCTTCTGCAACCTGCATTTACCGCAGCTTTCAGCTTATCAATTCTGTTTTCAGGAGCAGAATGTAAGTGAACGCCCATTTCAATATTTTTAAAAATCGGAAGAATTTTTTCCAATAAATCACTCACATTATTTGCTGTCGCCAAACCAACAGTATCTGCGATGGAAATAATTTTTACACCAAGTTCTTCAATGTGTTTGATTCGCTTTATTACAATTTCTTCGTTGTATTCATCAGCATATGGATTACCGAAACCCATAGAAATATATACTACTAATTCTTTATTATGCTGTATACAAAGATTTTGAATATCTTCTACTCTTTTCAACGATTCATCAACCGAAGAATTTGTATTTCTCTGCTGAAAAGTTTCTGAAATTGAAAAAGGAAAACCCAGATATGTAATCTTATCAAATTCTACTGCATCCGTTGCACCACGAAGGTTAGCAATAATGGCAAGAAGTTTTGTATTGGTATTACCTAACTCAAGGCTATTAATCACATCTTTTGTATCTGCCATTTGAGGTATAGCTGTGGGAGAAACAAAACTTCCAAAATCTATTGTGTCAAAACCTGCTTTCAATAAATTGTTTATATATTCAATCTTTTTATCCGTCGGTATAAAATGAGGCCATCCTTGCATGGCATCTCTGGGACATTCTATAATTTTAATATTATGTGCAGAAATAGAATTCATAAAAGTATTATCGGAAGGTTTTTTAAATTAGCTTTTAACCGCTTCACTGTTTTTTTGAGGTTTTATGACTATACTATCTGCGGGGAAACGTACTTTGATCGTATCTCTTAAAATACTGCCCCTGTTTATAACCATTATTTTTTTGCAATAGACCTAACTAGCATCTCCATATATTAATAAATATGATTCTATAGGCATTTCATCCATTTCCACTTGGTTAACAATCTCTTCGAGTTTTCTAGATTCTTTTGCGATTTTGTACGATGCAAATTCGTTTAAATTGATTTCCTTTTTTCTTTCTTTTAAATGATCTGCCAAATACCATGTAACGGGTTAAATATTCTTGTACCAAGGATATTTTGAATTGTTAACATGAAAATTATTACAGCTTATTTTTAAAACAGCACATACGCCTGCAGTTATTGCATATTTGCTAGTAATATCATTAATTGCCACAATCGATGAAAGGTTTTCTTGCGGTCGAAAAAACTGCATAACTAAGAAAGCAACCAACAGAAAAACCAAAACACATTTAAAAAACAGCTTCATTTTTAATTAAAAATTAGTGCCCAATATAGCGAACAATTATTTTAATTAATTTACAATAGGTTTTATAGTGTAGCCATCCTTTGTCAACAGATCTATCAAACCATCTTTGCCAAATAAATGCGCAGCACCAACAGCCATAAAAATATTAGTTTTTGGTAAAATAATTTTGAGTTGTTTCACCCAGTTAAGGTTCCTGTTTTTTAAAAGCGCATCATTATTTTCTCCATCTGAAAATGTTTTGTCATTAACTATTGCTACTAAACTGTCAGTCTGTTGATTCTTGTATGTCTGCACCATTCTATTAAAATACAACTTGTATTTATTCATACTGTCAATATTTTTTAATAGATCTTTAGCTTGTACACCATATGGTATGCTGTCAAATATGGAAGATTGAAATTCAATGGTTTCAAAGCCATAAATTTCTTTTTTCTCTTTTTTTGCGATGGTCATTAATTCAATTTCTACACCGCTGGGCGTTTTGCAGGGCATCATACGTGGGTAAAGCAATGCAGCGAGCATCATAGGTTTCATTTTATTAAAATAACTCAGGTTCATTTTAAGCGAATCTTTGTAGAATTTTGTAACCTTTTGTAACTCTTCAACTGTATATAAATCGTCCAAGGTTTTATCTTTCATGTTCATAAAAAACATGCCGCCCAATGTATTTTTCGGATCATCCAGATCCATTTCAAAATAGACCCGATTTGATACCTTAACTGCAGCTTGCAGATTTGCGCTAAACTGAATATCGTCCTTACATAAAATATGAAACGTTCCAAAAATATAGCTAGGCTGTTTTAAGGTTTTACCTGAAATTTCCCATAATAAAGTATTGTTGTCTTTGTTTACAGGCAATTTCAAAATGTTTTGAGCAGTACAACTTTGAATGACAAATAAAGTTGCTGAAAAATAAAATATTCTCATAATTGATTTTTATTTTATCAAAGAGTAAAGAGAAAATTTTTTACGCAAAATACAGATTTGCAAATTTTCTATTTACCAATTTTGTATTTTGATAGAATTTCATCCACTCTTCTTTCCACTTTTTCATCCAACACCAAAACAGGTGCATTGTGTGGTTTTATTCTTGCATCAAAAATAACAGAACTGCATCCCCAATGTTTATTTTCTGTAAAACGATTTACACCATAAATATCATGCGACGGATTACAACGGGTAAACGTAACCCATAAAAAATTGTTTAGTTTTTCTGCAGTAAACGCTGCATCATCACACAAAACAATTATTGGAAACTGATTAAGTTCGTTTTCGAAATTTCTAAGTTTTTCATTGATAACATCCAACTCTTTGTGCGCTTCATCGTACGATGTAAATGCTTTTGTTTGTATTGCCACAACACCGGGCATTACTAATTTACCGCCCAATTCAACCAAACAATTTGGAAAAGTATTACCTAATTTTCTCTTTACCACTCCATTAGCTGCAAATACGACTTTACTTCCGCTGTTAATAGACGTGCCCGAATAATCAAGTGTATCAATCGAAGTATTTGTATAAAAATGAATATCTCTTTTTAGGTTTATTCTTTCCAGCAAAAATGTAAAATATTTTTCTATGTCGTGCGTATCAATGCTGTTTGCAGCATCAGCTGTTATAAATAAAAATTTTGCCAGACTTAACTGGCCTGTTCCTAAAATATGATTGGCGATTGTTAGAATTTCAGCAGGCTGTGTTGCGGGTGTGTAAGGTGTGTATCTTTCACTGCCAATAGCCAGCAAAAGAGGATGAACACCCGCAGCATCAACAGCATTTACTTCTATTAAACCCGGTATTTCATTTTGCAAAGCGCTGCCTGTTATGGAATGAATCAATTGCCCAAAACTGGTATCTTCTTGTGGTGGTCTACCTACAACAGTGAATGGCCAAATGGCATTTTTTCGTGCATACACTTTATGCACTTTCATTAATGGGAAATCGTGTTGCAAACTATAATAACCGAGGTGGTCGCCAAATGGCCCTTCGGGTTTGTTTTGTTGTGGTTGTACCGTTCCGGTTATTACAAAATCAGCATCGGTGCTTACACAAAATCCATCTTTGTAGGTATAACGAAAACGTCTTCCACCCAAAGCTCCTGCAAAAGTTGCTTCACTTAGTCCTTCGGGCAAAGGCATAACTGCAGCAACAGAATGTGATGGTGGTCCGCCTGCAAAAACACTCACTTTCAATGCCTGGCCTTTTGCATTTGCTTTTGTCTGGTGCACACCAATGCCTCTGTGAAGCTGGTAATGCAAACCAATTTCTTCATCTTTGATATATTCATTTCCTGAAAGTTGTATGCGGTACATTCCCATATTTCCATTCATAATCCCCGGTTTGTCAATATCTTCTGTGTAAACTTGCGGTAGCGTTACATACGCACCGCCATCCATTGGCCAGTGCACAATCTGCGGTATTTCACTCACTTTTATTTCTTCGTACAAAACAGGTTTTGTAACAGGATTTTTTAAGGGCAAAGCCTTAAAACCCGCCGCCAATGTTGCAATATTTTTTAACGGTTTTTTTATTGCTTCAACAGGATTATTTTTTAGGTCGATAAGATTTCTAACATGCAAAAGCGTATTTCTAAAAATAAATTCACTTCGTTGTAATGTGCCGAAAATATTGGAAGCTGCTCTAAATTTTGAACCCTTTACTTTTTCAAATAAAATAGCCGGTCCACCTGCTGCATATACTCTTAAATGTATAGAAGCCATTTCAAGATATGGATCAACCTCTTCTTTTATGCGGAGTAACTGCTCGTTTTTTTCAAGATCCAATAAACATTCTTCGAGGGAACTGTAAGCCATGTAATTATATTAGAATGTAAAATTACTTTTTTAAATAAAACAGGATTTTAAAATTTCTTAATTCATAATAACCCTTAACAAAAAACCCGAAATCACTTTCGGGTTTTTTATTATTTCTTCATGTACATTACTTCTTTTACCAGCTTTACCGTTCTCGTTACATCCGGTAAATAAAGCGCAACCAAATTTGGTGCATAATGCATCGGGGCATCTATAGATGTTATTCTGCGGACCGGTGCATCCAAATAATCAAATCCTTCTTTTTGTATGCGGTAAGCAATTTCTGAACTTACAGATGCAAACGGCCATTGCTCTTCTACGATTACCAAACGGTTTGTCTTTTTTACACTTTCTAAAATCGTGAACCAATCTAATGGACGAATGGTTGCAACATCTATTACTTCAGCTTCTATTCCTTCTTTGGCAAGTTCTTCAGCTGCACCCAAGGCAACTTTCATCATTTTATTAAACGAAACAATGGTAACATCTTTACCTTCTCTTTTTATAAAACATTTCCCAATAGGTAATACATATTCTTCTTCGGGCACATCTCCTTTTTCGCCATACATAACTTCACTTTCCATAAACATTACCGGATCATCGTCTCTTATAGCCGCTTTTAATAATCCCTTGGCATCATAAGGATTGCTTACCGAAATAACTTTTAATCCTGGAATGTTTGCA
>JANLVW010000398.1:0-4010 GCA_031364205.1 Ferruginibacter sp. | reverse complement strand
TATTACGCAAGGCAAATTTTAGTGTGCGCAATAAATCATAAAGCCCATATTCGGCCAAGTGATAACTTGTTTCAGCTATTTTAACCTGCTTTTTTATTTTTCCGGCTAAAATAATTAATTGTGTAAACTGAATCGCTTGTTCTCCAAAAGTTGTATCTCTATCTGCTATCTGAAAATATCTTTTGTTCTGAGTATTATAAATTCCGTTGGAAATATTTATGTTGGGATTTGGCCATAGTTTAGCTTGAATAATTAAAGCTTTGGCAGCTTGCACATTATATTTTTGCGCCAACACCGGAAGGTTTTTTTCTAAAAATATTTTTTCTACCTGCGGTAAAGTCAATTGCAGTGTATCAGTATTAAAATTTTGAGCAATGCTGCTATACCCGATAAATAAAAACAGTACGCTAACAACACAACAACGAAATAGCATTTTCATAAGGTCTGATTTTTAATTGCGCGTTTTTATAAATAAATGGATCATCCATATTTAACAAAAACTCAAGTTTAGGGTGATTGGATACTTCCAATCTTATCTTAATTGAAGCGCAAAATTAAAAGGGAGACATTAGTGTAAGATTAGGAACAAATTAAAAAGAGATTAAAAGCAGATTAGAGTTTTCTAATGTCTTGTTTAGGGAGGGGTATTTAAAATTTATTTATGAAAATTCCCTTAGGCTATTGGGAGAAAATAAATTAAAAATGTTGTTCCTTCTCCTAAAATGGAGCTAACAGAAATGCGTGCATTGTGCAATCTTAATATCTTATCGGTTAGCGAAAGCCCTATACCAAAACCGGCATACCTAAAACTGTTTTCAGCTCTGTAAAATGGCTGAAAAATTTTTTTAAGATTGGCTTCACTTATACCAATGCCCGAATCTGTAATGCTAATTATGGGCACATTGTTTCCAAAATAAAGTTTGCAGGTAATTGTTTTACCATCTGAAAATTTGAGTGCATTTTTTATTATGTTTCCTATTGCAACATATAGCAATTGATGATTACCGCTAATGGTATATTTTTTTGTATCTGTGGGTAAATCATAATGCAATTCAATATTACTTCCTGCAATTCTATTCATCCATTCATCTTTTACCTGCCATAGAATTTCATCGAGGCGTACATCTTCAAAGGCAGTAATATCAATATTTGATTGGGTCAACTGAAACAAATCGTTAAGTAAATCATTCAATTTCTCAGCTTCAATTAACACTCGTTGAAGTGTTTGCTTATATTCTATGCTATTTCTATTTTGAGCAAGTGTTACTTCTATATCACCAATGATTGAAGTAAACGGAGTTCTTAATTCATGAGAAGCATGAGATACAAAAGAACTTTGAGATTCAAATGACTGTTCAAGATGTTCTAGTAAATTATTAAATGTTACAGCAAGCTCATTAATTTCATCTTTACTGGGTTTTATTTGTAGGCGTTTATGTAAACTTGTGGCACGAATAAATTTTACCTCATTAATAACTTTGATAATCGGGTGTAAGGCAATTTTAGAAAATAACCTTCCTGTAAACAGCATTATAAAAAAAGAGATAAAAAAGGCTATAACCATTAACCAAAAAAGTTGTTGCATCTGTTGCAATCCATAAGAATCAATTGCTGATAATATCACTGTAAAGTTTCCTGAATTATCTACATAATAAATACCAACCGTTTGTATATTTCCTTCGGCGTAGTAGAAAGATTTATTCTGCCTTACTTTGTCAATAACTTCTTTTGGCCATTGATTGGCTTTTGCATTTATAAAAACAGGTACATCATTGTCGTTGTAAATATGTACTATTTCATCGGGTAAAGATTGAGGATATTTTTTTTGAACCTCATTAAATTTTTCTTCAGATAAATTATCCTGAGCAAGAAATAATTCCGCAGTAGTAGTAGCCCTGTCTATAAGCCTATCATGAAAAGTATTTTTTTGGTATTGCGCTGTAAGTAAGTAAATACCAGACAATACAACCAGCAAAAGCAAAGTAGATATCAAGGTAAATTGTATAGAAAGCCTGTCCCTGATCGTCATAAATTAAATTCTTTTTTTAATGCTTACTACCATTAAAGAAATTGCTTTCTAAATACTGTGATTAAGAAACATTTAATCTTCTGTTTTTAATACGTATCCCATTCCAATTACTGTATGTATAAGTATTGGGTTAAACCCTTTATCAATTTTTGCACGGAGATAATTAATATATACATCTATAAAATTAGTACCTCTATCGTAATTCAGCCCCCAAACATTTTCAGCAATAAAAGTTCTTGACAAAACCCTGTTTTTATTTACAATCAATAACTCCAGCAATGAAAACTCTTTAGCGGTTAATTGAATTTCTTTGCCTGCTCTTTTTATGCTTCTTTTATAACTGTCTACTATCAGGTCTGCTACTTTAAATATTGCCCCGGGAGATACTTGTAGTGCTCTTCTTGTAAGTGCTTTAATTCTGGCTATCAATTCATCAAAATGAAAAGGCTTTTGCATATAGTCATCTGCTCCGGATTCTAACCCAGATACTTTATCCTTTGTAGTTCCTAATGCCGTTAACATAAGAATAGGTAACTCAGGCTTATATTTTCTCACTCTTTTACATAATTCAATTCCATTAATCCCAGGGATGATTATATCTAAAATAACTAAATCATATTCATTTTCTAAAGCCATTTTTTCGCCAAAATGCCCGTCATAAACTACATCTACTTTATACCGCAATTCCGTTAATCCTTTGCGAATAAAATCAGCTACTTTTTGTTCATCTTCAACCAGCAATATATTCATGCCATTCGATAGGTTTTATGTAAATATAGTCTTTAAACAATCTTCTTTTGGGAGTATAAATATTATAGAAGATTTTAAATAAAAAAATGAACAAGCCGAAATAGATTTCGGTTTGTCCATTTGTGATCTGGATTGGATTCGAACCAATGACCCTCAGCTTAGAAGGCTGATGCTCTATCCAGCTGAGCTACCAGACCTCAACTTTTATTTTGGATTTCAAATATAGCAGATAAATTTTTCTTAAATAAAAAAATACATTTTACAAAGCAGCATTTTATGGGTTATCCAGATCTTTTAACTAATTATGAATATTTATTGTACTATGAAATTATTTAATTGTTAAAAATTCTTGATTAGTAGCGATATAGAAGTTACTTTTGTTTGCAATGTTCCTGTCAGTAGAAGCGGGAATATATTTTAATGAGATCACTTATTTAATTTAAAATTAGTATTTATGAAACAAAAACTTGCGCTATTATTTTCATTTCTTGTTGTAGTTGCATGTGCTTCTGCACAGATGATGAGTAGCAAATATTCTTCTCCGATAAAAGGGAGTTTGATTGGAATCCATTTTAATACATTGGATATTAAGACCCCCGAAACATTTAAGAATTTAGGTGGACCAAGAACCTTTACCAAAATTCAAGATATGGATTTTGGATTGTCTTTGTCTTATTGGAAAGGGTTAACTAAAACAATTGATTTTTCTACAAGAGCTGGATTAGTTTTTCATGATTATCAGGCTGAGGACAGAAATTCAATAAGTAACGATAAACAAAATGTAGGAATAGAATTGGAACCTACTCTAAATTTTAGACCTTATGGTGATAATTCTTTAATAGCTCCATTTTTAACAGCAGGAGTTGGTGGAGGCTATTATAGTAAAAAATTTGGTGCATATCTTCCTACAGGTTTAGGGGTTCAATTAAATCTTAGAAGTGTAAGTTATGTTTTCATTCAAGCACAATACCGTTTTTCACTTACAAAAGATATTTTAAAGGATAATTTATTTTATTCTTTAGGTGTAGCTCAAAATTTTTCCAAGCCAAAGGCTGTTGTAATGGCTCCGCCACCCCCACCAATTGTTTTAGATCGTGATGGTGATGGTGTTTTGGATGCAGATGATAAATGTCCTGATGTTGCAGGTTTGGTTTCTTTACAGGGTTGCCCTGACAGAGATGGTGATGGTATTCCTGATGCTGAAGATAAATGTCCTGATGTTCCGGGCCTG
>JANLVW010000381.1:0-3072 GCA_031364205.1 Ferruginibacter sp. | reverse complement strand
GGGTATGCAATTGACAGATTGAATGCTGAAGACGGTAAAGGTATGGTTCAACTTAAAAAAGAAATGACTCTTAAAGCCAGTGAACAAATTGAAGAGGTCAATAGATTAGAGCCCGTGTATAAAGGAGAACTTTTCATTTTAGACCCATATGCAAAACTTACTTCGATTTGGGGAAGTTTAGCTGGAGCATACTTAAGTCGAAAACTTTTTGATTCAGCAAGGTGGGCATTTTCAGAAGGGAAAAGAAGAGGTGGCTTCATAGAACCAATTTTAGAATTCAACAGACAACTTTTAAATAGTTGCGATAAAAACGCAATTCTTGTTACTTACGGAGACAATATCACAATTCCAATTTGGTACCTACAGACAATTGAGAATTATAGAACTGACATTTCAGTTGTTGACGCAAATTTGATAAATACAGTTTGGTATCCAAAATATTTGAAATCTGAAAAAAACCTGAATATGAGTTTTTCGGATGCCATTATTGATACTATTGAATACAAACAATGGCAACCCCAACAGGTTACAATTATCAATTCAATTGACACAAGTCAAAAATTCAGTTGGGAATTGCGACCAACATATATGAACAACTATATTCTTAAAGGTGATAGGATTTTGCTAGATATTTTTCAGAAAAACTTTTTCAAAAGACCTATTTATTTCAATAATAATTCTGATTCAACCTACAATCTTTTTCTTTCTCGTTATTTGGTTGACGAAGGATTGGTTAATCGGGTTACGACAAAAGTCTTCAATTATAATGATAGTATTGTTTCGGTTTCAAAGAATCTATATTACTACAACATTGACAATATAAAAGTTGATGATTTAGCAAAATCAAAAGACGCTATTTTTGTTTTAAATGGCTTTCGATGGACTTATTACAATAATGTTTATCATTTAGTGACACAGGGAAATTATGAAAAGGCGAAGGAATTAATTAAACTAATGGGCAACCAGTTTAAAACTGATAAATTGCCATTTACTTCACTTGAAGTTGAAAAATATTTTGCAGACTTTTTTCAACAGCTGGACAAAAACTACCGCTAACATAATGATTGCTGCAGTAAAATTAACACCCCAAGATGCAAAGAATTTTAACGACACTTTTATTGATTATTAGTTTTACAGCATATGGACAAAGAGGAATGTGGAAACCATTTAAACTTGGTGTGATTAAGCCCGATACTGCAATCCTTGACAAGTCTCTATTTAGCGACAGAGACAGTATTGAAGCTGATAATCTTAAATCTTACTATTCTTCTATAAAGCAAATGGAAGAGCTTTTAAATTTTAAAGACTATTCAAAAGGAATGGAACAATCTTTCAAAGAAACAGAAGAGAGATTGAAAAAGCAAATTCCACTAATGAAAGCTCAAGAGGACAATGTAAAAAAGTTTAAATATTTTCAGACAATATCTCAATACTCAACACAGGTTTACAATTTCTACTTCAATGAGTATAAACCTTTTTCAACGATAGTTGAATTGCCAAATCAACAAACAGATTTATCACGCTTAAGAAAACTTGCAGACACTTTAAAGGCTGACTACATCGTTTTTTATAACAACATTCACACAGTTAATATCAACGGCTTAACCAGGTTAAAATTGACAACATCGCTTTATTCAAAAAGGGACGACAAAATAATTTTAAACAAAGAGACCGAGGGCGATACAAATAGCAGAGGCGACATGTGGACTTGCAGTATGAATGTCACACTATCTTGTTTATTAATCAATAGCGTTAGGACATCTACTGATGAAGTAGCAAACGTTTTACGAAAAAGACAAATTAGGCAATAGTGACTTTTGCTTCCTATCACATCTTTTTGGAAGTTGGGCTGACGGAATAACAATATGCATTTGTACAACAGTTTGGAACTTTAATTTAAGCCCTACATAAATGTTGACTTAATAATAATATCCGTGCTTTACGACCACTTTTACAATATCTTATACCACTATTTTTATAGCCTAAAAATCACATATCAATTATGAAATTTTTATTACTTCTTCTTTTTCCAACATTAGCTTTTGCTCAAATTAAACTCGACACTGTAAGCTTACTTTCAAGTAAAGTAAAAATTCTTGCCCCTAATAAATTATCTTCAATGTCAGACCAAATGTGGGCTTCAAAGTACCACAAAAGGGCACGACCAATTCTAGTTTTGACAGATGAGTACGGGGAAGTAAATCTTATAGCAGACATGACGGAACAACCTGCAAACGAAAATCAAATAGAATCGTTTAAAGATTCTCAAATTCAACAACTAAGAAAAAGCAGACCTGATTTAACCATTATCGATGATGGAGTAAAAATAATAAATGGAAAAAAGGTTGGGTATTTTAAATTTATTACACAAGCAATTGACCAAAAAGTTTTTAATTATTATTTCTTTACAACAGTGAATGGAAAAATCTTATTATTTTCCTTTAATTGTATTCAAAGTTTGCAAAAGAAATGGGAAAATACAGCAGATGAAATCGTAGCATCATTGAAGAGTATATAATTCAAAAGTCAACACGCAAAGTTTTATTAGTTAGCACAAATATTTAAGTTTATAGGGCATGACAGAAACCAAATCTTATTTTATTGACGTAATAAATCTTGTTCCAGATAATTCTATTTGCTTCATTCAAGCTCCAAGTATAGATGCTAGTTCTACACTGAATAATTTATTAATGCCAAGTGAATTAAATTATTATCAACAAATCACTTTATCACCTGCCAATAAAGAAAAGATTTGTGAAATTATAAAAGCTGAAGATGTAGTGGGTTTTCAGGGCATAGAAATAAGGCATAATGGGAAACTGTATTTTGAAGGTTACGATGGAATGGTGTTTGGCAATATTTCCAAAGACGTCAACCTCCCTGTAAATTTTATAAAAGATTTTATCGAAAGTGATATGTGCAATGTTGCTGTTGAATGGTAATTACTTATTTCAACTTAATGTTTGTAAAATTGTGACCGTGACGGCGGACGTTGCATCAAGCGCCAGCATGCAGAGGGCGAGGATGAGACTGGCGGGATGTTTCACTGACTTTCAGATTCCTTTGCGCCGC
>JANLVW010000286.1:0-2659 GCA_031364205.1 Ferruginibacter sp. | reverse complement strand
CTCAAAATAATCTGGTGATAATCTTCGCCCCTTGCTATCCTCAAAAACTCCATAGCACTTTCCACCATGCCAATAGCAGTATCGCCATAGCGACTCATAATCCTATCACTTAAACTGCCGTGGTTTGTACCGATGCGCATGGCAGTACCATGTTCTTTACAAATTAAAACAAGTGGTGTAAAACGTTCTTTAATTCTGTCTATTTCTTCAGCATATTCAGCATCGGAATAATCAATCTGTTCAAACTTTTTCTTGTCTACATAATTGCCCGGATTCACCCTGACTTTCTCAATAATTTTAGCTGCAATCTCTGCGGCATTGGGAGTAAAATGTATATCGGCAACCAATGGAGTATTGTAACCGAGTTGGCGTAATTGATCTTTAATATTAAGTAAATTTTCTGCTTCGTTTTTTGACGGCGCTGTTATCCGTACAAGCTCTGCACCTGCTTCTATGCAACGAATGGTTTGTGCAACGGTAGCAATGGTATCCATTGTATCAGTGGTCGTCATCGTTTGTATCCTTATCGGATTATTGCCACCAATTACAAGGTTGCCAACTTTTACTTCCCGGGTTTTTAAACGCTTGTAATTTGAGAGAGATTCGCAGTATGAGTTCATAGATAATCTAAAAAAGTGAATGTTACATCCAGAAAAAACATTGCAGAATGATTACTTGCAATGATGTGTAAAGGTAAAAAACTATTTATACATTATTATGGCGGATTGGGGAAATGGGGTTACCTATCCTTCTCAAGCTTGTTAGGAGATGAATTGCCAACTTTATGCAGTTTATCCTGCAGTTCTTTTTCTTTTTGTAATAATGCCTGCAATTTTTGCTCGGCATCTTTCTGCGTTAAATTACTTTGCTGAGGTTTAGGCTGTTGATCGTTTTTATTTTTGTTATCATCCTGCTTATCTTTCTTATTTTGATCATCCTGTTTTTGTTTATCCTCTTTTTGCGTTTGCAAAGCAAGCTGAAGATTATGCCTTGCATCTATATTATTAGGATCAATCTTTAAAGCATTTTTATAATTTAAAATACAGTCTTCTGTTTTTTTATCATTTTGAAACACCACGCCTTTATTATAAAATGAATTACTTTTTTCAAGAGGCACATTCATTGCTTCGGCTGCCTTTTCGTAAGCTGCTATTGCCTCATCTTTTTTATCGCTTTTATACAAAGCATTTCCTAAATTATAATTTGCAGTTGTATTATTTTTCTCGGAAACAGTGTTGTAATATTTTATGGCAGTTTGGTAATCTTTTCTTTTATAAGCATCGTTACCCAATTTTATATTTTCGTTTTCAACCTGTGCCACAAGCGAAAACCTAACTGACATAAATAATACAATGGCAATTAATTTTTTACCTGCAATACTTACCTTTTTCACTTCAGCAACAAACAATTCTAATATTAAAAAAAGTAAAGCTGCACCCAATAAAATCTGAAACCAGCTTTTATAATTAACCAAAGAGTCATCAATTACCGTTCTTTTATCCATGGTAGAAAGATTGGTATACAATGCATTTACTACTGCATCGGTATTGCTAAAAAGCTTATAGTCTCCGTTACCTTTTTTTGCAATATCAGCCAATGCCTGCTCATTTAATTTTGTAATTACCGTAATGCCCTGCTCGTCCTTTTTAAGCTCATTTGTTACCGGATCCATAATTGGTGCACCTTCCGGTGTGCCCATTCCAATGGTATTTATTACGACACCCTGCTGTGCCATTTCTTCCGCCACTTTTAAAGCATTTTCTTCGTGGTCTTCACCATCGCTAATTAATACTACTGTCTTGTATTTTTTTTCTTTGCTGTTGAAAGATGAATAGCACATTTTTAGTGCCTCACTTATTACAGTGCCTTGTGTAGGAATTGTTTGTGGAGTTGCTGCAGACAAATACATTTTTGCTGCGGAATGATCGCCTGTTAAAGGCATTTGTAAATATGCTTTACCCGCAAAAACAACAATACCAATTCTGTCGTTATCCAGTTTATCAATCAATTTGTTTAAAAATTGTTTTGCCCTTTCAAGTCTGTTAGGTGTTATATCTTGAGCAAGCATGCTGTTACTTACGTCCAGCGCTATCATTACATCAATACCGTTTCTTGTTATTTTCTCACTTCCTTTTGGGCTTCTAAAATTTGCAAGGCTTACTATAATTAAAGCCATAGCAAAAAACAACAATAAAAATTTTTTGTATGGAGATGAAGTATTAAAGTTTGCCGTGAGTTCTTTTACCAGCAGCGGATCGCCCATTTTTTGAAAAGCAACCTTACGCTTTTTGCGTGCATAAAAATATATACCGGTTATTACCGGCAGAAAAATAAGCAGCCACAATAAATAAGTGTATTGAAAAGGAAGTATCATCTTAGCCTGCAAATTAATGATTGAAAAGGCAGGTCATGTTAAAAAAACAATAAACTGTTTTATCTCTTGCCTTCAAAAAAGCCATAGTGTTTTAAAATATCTTTCGTTATTGCCAACCGATTTATAGTCATATCATAATTACGGTCTTTTGACTTTATTAATGTTGCAAAGAAATAAACATGCCTGTTTTCTTCTATCCAGCCGGTTATCCATCCAATATTGTCTCCTGCTTCATTAAATCCCCAGCCTGTTTTATAACTTAATTTATAAGCCGTGTTGTCTTCC
>JANLVW010000259.1:0-9872 GCA_031364205.1 Ferruginibacter sp. | reverse complement strand
GCATGAGTTTAGATGGCAAAACAGCCCCAATCGATTTAGGAAATATTGCCCCTTCTTGGGGGTTTTGGTTAGACGCTTCTGTTAGCAAAACTGGTGCTATTGCTTTTACCGGTACTGAAACCAATAAACCCGCTGAATTATATTTTATGGCATCAAGTGCATCAAAACCTGTTGCATTAACCGATTATAACAGTGAAATAAGTAAAATGACATTCGGAAAAACAGAAACCATCAGGTGGGAAAATGACGGGTTGAAACATTGTGGGATTATAACCTACCCTGCGAACTATGAAAAAGATAAAAAATATCCTTTGGTTTTAGTAGTACATGGCGGACCAAATGCGGCATCTGTAGAGATGTTTTCAAGATTATCGCAAATATTGGCTAACGAAGGATACTTTGTATTTGAACCTAATTATAGAGGAAGCGATAATTTAGGTGCTGAATATAAATTAGCCATTGTGCAAGATGCGGGAGACGGCCCTGGACGGGATGTTATGGCAGGATTAGAAAAACTAAAAGCTACAGGTATGATTGAGAATGATAAAATTGGGGTAAGTGGGTGGTCGTATGGTGGTTATATGACGGTTTGGTTAGCCGGGCATTATAGCGGTTGGAAAGCGGCAGTTGCAGGTGCAGCGGTCACTGATTGGGTTGACCAGTATAATTTCAGCGATGGCAATGTGGGTCGTGCAGCAGCAATTGGCGGCTCGCCTTTTGTTGGTGAAAACATGAAAAAATACATTGCTCAATCACCCATAACAGATGCTAAAAACATTAAAGCGCCTACACTCATTTTGGCAAACACTGCTGACCCAAGAGTTCCGATTACGCAATCTTATAAATTGTATCATACACTAATAGATAACGGCACCATTACAAAATTTATGGGCTGGCCAATTCCTGCCCACAATGCCACTGATCCTGTAACACAAATGGAACAGGCAAGGCTTTGGTTGAATTGGATGAATACGTATTTGAAGTAATTTATGGGGAAAGAAAAAGGTACTGTGATTAACAGGCGGCTTGGTAATATGGCGGGGCGACGAATTTATTCTCAGCTTTTTGTTAGCTATTTGGCTTCAGTTCCGGCCGACGAATACCGCCGGGGTAATTAAATAAATAATGAACTATAATTTATAAATTTACCAATGGTTACGGGCGGAAGGAATTATAATGCCACACCTGACACAAAGCCCTATCATTGTGTGCAACTTTTTCGCAACACTATAGGTCGAGACATTTCAACAAAAGACAATGCCTAACAAATTAAAATTGACATGCTAAATCTCAGTATAATACTGGAAGACAGTGCCAGAAGGTATCCAACAAAGGCTGCCTTTAGCTTTATGGATACAAATTATTCATACACTGAAATTAATGAGGCAGCTTGCAAAGTTGCCAACGGTTTAAAAGCAATAGGTATTAACCCTGGTGACAAAGTAGCATTAAGTTGTTTAAATCTTCCAGCATTTCCAATAATTTATTTTGGCATATTAAAAGCAGGTGCAGTAGTTGTGCCATTGAGTATTCTATTGAAGAAGGATGAAATTGAATACCATCTGAAAGACAGTGATGCAAAAGCCTATTTCTGTTTTGAGGGCACCTCAGAAATACCAATGGTAAATCTGGGTTATACTGCTTTTAAAGAAGTTTCCGAATGTGAACACTTTTTTGTCATTATGCCCGATGCTTCGCAGCCTTCTCCTATTGAAGGCATTAGCACATTGAATAGTTTTATGAATGACCAGTCAACCAAATTTGAAATATACCGGAGTAATGCAGAAGACACCTGTGTTATCATATACACATCTGGTACAACAGGCAGGCCTAAAGGGGCTGAACTTACCCATGCTAATTTATTAACGAATGCTTTATTTTTCAGCGACCTGATGGATAGTAAAACTACAGATGTGGGATTGATTGTACTACCACTATTTCACATTTTTGGAATGACTGCCTTGATGAATGCAGGTATTTATAAGGGCATTTTAAATGTGTTATTGCCCCGATTTGATGCTGAAACTGTATTTGACCAAATGCAAAAGCACAAAGTAACTTTTTTTGCCGGCGTACCAACTATGTATTGGGGATTACTGAACTATAACAATCCAAAGTTTGATTATCAAAAAATAGCTGCAACTTTAAAATCATGTATATCAGGTGGCGCATCCTTGCCAGTAAAGGTGATTAAAGATTTTGAGAACCGTTTTCATATTCCTATCATCGAAGGTTATGGTATGTCAGAAGGTTCACCTGCTGTAACTTTTAATCAGTTGGCCATTGGCAGGAAAGAAGGTTCCGTTGGTACACCTGTTTGGGGCGTAGAAGTGAAATTAGTAGATACCGATGGAAAAGAAGTGCTTGTAGGAGAAAAAGGCGAATTATTGTATAGAGGCCCGAATGTAATGAAAGGTTATTATAAGAAACCAGATGAAACGCAAAAAACATTACGAAATGGATGGCTCCACTCTGGTGATATTGCAGTGAAAGACGAAGATGGTTTTTACTTTATTGTGGACAGGACAAAAGATATGATAAACAGGGCAGGCTATAAAGTCTATCCCAGAGAAATAGAAGAAGTGATGATTAAGCATGAGGTCGTATCCTTAGTGGCAGTAATCGGAATACCACATGAAGAATTGGGTGAAGAAGTAAAAGCATTTGTTGTTTTAAAACAAGGGCATTCAATCTCTGAAAAGGATTTAATATCATGGACAAAAGAAAAGATTGCTTCTTATAAATATCCACGCCATATTGAGTTTGTTAATTCATTACCAATAAGTGCCACTGGTAAAATTTTGAAAAAGGAGTTGAGGTGTTAAAGAGTCCTATCAAGCAGTAATCTCAAATATGCCTGCAGGTAACATTGGTGGCTGATGCACAGCTACCTTTTGAAAAATAATCCAACTCTATTAGAAGTATTTTGCGCCAAGCTAATTTTAATTACAACCTGAGTTTTGTTTTAAACAAAGTGGTACCAATGAAAAATATATTGGTTTGTGAAGGCTTGTTTTCGTTAAACTTAAAGCCTGCAGGTTTACCTGCTTAGCTGCTAGATTCTCTTGCACTTTTCTTGTTGTAAATTTCAGTAGTTTTTTTAGGTTGTAGTCAATGGCAGCCATAAGCATACATTTATTGGCTTGCGCTATACCCCGGGTATTTACCCGGCGCATGCCTAAATAATTTACCAAGTACGGGCTCTACTGTGCTGCTGCGGAGTTTCTTCATACGCTTGGCTTTTTGCGTTTGCAGCTTTACATGCATACGGTCGTACAAAGGTTTGTTTACGGTATCTTCTATTTTTTTAAAGGGCAAATCTTTGTCTTGACTACAAATATATTTGTCATTTTTTTTATCATAGCTAAAACCTTCTCTGTCGTGCTTGTATTGACCAAAGTTTGGAATGTATCCTTCTATATTATTATCTTCTAAGGCCTGCAGGGCTTCGCCACTGCTATAACACACCTACCTGTTCTTAGAGCGTGCTGAAATAAGTTTGATGGCAGCTCTTGCCTGTTATAAATTTCATGTCTATCTTTTGCAAAAAACATACTGGATTAAACGTATTTACCTACTGTGTATATTTAGTGAGAAACACAGGAGTTTTTTCACAAACTCACGTTGTGCGTCATGCGGTCGAACATTTTAATAACTTAACCAGATAAAAATAAATGGTAGACAATACAGACTAACAACATTTAGATAGCAAGCCAATTCCTCTATCGGAAAATCTTCCAAACCCGGATAATTCTACTTTCGATAAAGGCGCTATTAACATCAATCAAGAAACTGAAAATATGGAAGTACAGCATCATCCAAGCGTAGAAAAGAAAAATTTCAAAGAATATTTTTTAGAATTTTTTATGATATTTCTTGCCGTAACAATGGGTTTTATTGCAGAGAATATTCGTGAAAATAAAAAGGAACATGAGAGTGCAAAAGTATATGCTGAGTCAATGGTTAATCATCTAAGAGAAGATACAATAAACCTCAATTTATATCTCTCCTACATGACTTATGCGTCAGGCAATGTTGATACATTTTTGCAGTTGATTACTTCTGACGATATTAAAAATATTCCTTTGGGGAAATTATATTGGTATGGCTTGTTTGGGGCTGCCGAAAATACTTTCACTCCTAATGATGCTACTTTCCAACAGATGAAAAGTTCTGATTCAATAAGATATTTTACCAATACTACACTTGCTCAAAGGGTGACAAAATATGACAGATTGTGTAGACAAATGTTAGCAAATATGGAAGGTGATCATTCTCTTTACCTTGAAGTAAGGAAATATCGTGCGCAAATTTTTGAACTCAAATATAATATGCTGGCAAACAACATTTATCAGTCGAATAAAGTTTTATCTAATAAGCAAAAATAGATTCATTTATTCTTAGCAATCTGCCATCGCTTAACTATGATAAAATAATTTTCAATCAATATGCAAAAATGGTTCGATCAAGGTTTCATAAAAATTTTATTAAAGAGGCAAGTTTTATGTTGTGTAATGCAAATACTTTAATAGCAGCGCTTAAAAATGAATATCGTTTGAAAAACTAATTAAAAAGCACGCAAGCCCAAAGGAGAACGAACTGTGCAGAAAACCAAATAAAAGAGGCTCCTTTTTTTATAATAATTTCTGTCGAATAAGTATTCCTTTTTTTCTATTCTTATAACTATTTTAAAAGCTTGTTTGCTACTGCTATTATAGTCTGTTTTTTGTTCTTACCCAAACATATTCATATCGAGCCGACGAATACCACCGAGCAATAGAATTTGTAAAAGATAGAAGATTGTAATAACAAAAGGAATGAATACAGTATTAATTAGAGGGAGGTAAAGAACATTATGTGTGATAAAATTAATAATGACATTTATATTTGAAAACTTAATGAATAAAAAATAATTAATCAATTTTCTTGTAATACTTCTCATAAAATATTAAAGGATTCCCTCATCACTAAACGAATAATATCATTCCGCAGTAATAATTAAATGATCAGTTAATATTACATCAATAAGTTTTAGTGCATCTTTTATTGTTTGACCTTAACATTAAAGTCTGCGGCATAGCTTTATATTCATTTGCTGCGTACTCCTTTTTATGACATCCACACTTTGGGTGTATTTGAAAAGCATAATATTGTGCATAATTTTTATAATTTTAATAATTGAAACGTGAAATCGTAGATAAAAATTAATTGTTTAGCCGAATTTTGGGTTAAGAAAGATTATACAACAAAATTATATATAAATAAAAAGCACAATTATGAACAATATAAAACCAATTTCTATTTCAGATTTTATGGAAAAAAGAAAAGATATCTTGAAATTGGAAAATAAAGCAAAGGGTAACCAATCTTTTTTAGACAAGCTAGCTTTGTGGATAACAGAACATGTAGGTAGTATGGGATTTTTTTTAATTATTTTTATATGGACAGCTATATGGTTGGGCTGGAATATGTTTGCGGGTAAAGAAGCACGATTTGACCCTTATCCAGGATTTGTACTTTGGTTATTTATATCGAATTTGATTCAGCTTTTTTTAATGCCACTGATCATGATTGGTCAAAATATACAATCAAGAAATGCCGATATCAGGTCAGAAACAGACTTGAAAATAAACCTTCAGGCAGAGTTGGAAACTGAAACAATCTTAGAACATCTTGAATATCAAAATAAAATGATTGTTAAGATATTAGAGCAAATCGAGAACAAATAATGCTTAGTGGATGTAAATACGCTGTATTAATAATTGGTATTGTTTATCAGTTTTTTACAGTACTTCTTTTAATAATCGATCCGCCCTTATTAGGAGAGAAGTAATATGCTGCCGAAACCCCGAAGAATGATACGTTGCTGGCAGAGGATTTGCCACTGTAAAAATATTGCCCAAAAAAGACATTATAGTGTATTTTTTCTGAAAATGAATATTCTATACCATAGGTAAGCTCCGTTAGTAGGCTTTCTTTAGCATTAAAAATATAGCCTATGCCAGCTGTAAATGTATTTGTAAACTTACCTTCTTGAAAAATATTAAGGTTAGGTCGTAGTTCTAAATAATTACTTGTATCCCTTCCGGTAACAGGCGCTAGTGTTGTTTTGCCATAGTCGATACCTAAGCTAAACACATCCCATTGTTTACCCAATTCAAATGCAATATTTGATTTTTCTGCAAAAGTGCCTGCTGTATTGGTAACGCTTGGTGCCAATGAGATATAGGTTTGAGATAAGCATTGGTAACTCGTGCATACAACAAATAAAAAGGCAATTAATATTTTTTTCTTCATTATTGTTTTTAAGTGTAAATAAAGGTATTATTTTGAAAATTAACCCTAACTTTTATTGTTTCTCAAACTAAGCTTTTGAAAATAGGAATCTATTATCTGTTTTAGAATAGTTGTACATTAAATTTTGCCTTAATTGCCTACTTCCTATTTTACTAATTCTCACCTTTCCTTTGATGCTTTGTCCACTGGTATATTCTTTAAGACTTAAGACTCAAGACTTAAGCCTGTATAGCTAGAATACTTGTATGGGCCGTACTTGATTCATCCAATGTGCTGAAATATATTTAATGGCGGCTGTTGCCTGTTATAAATTGCACCTAGCAAAAAAATACTGCATTATACATATTTACTTGCTGTGTATATTTGGTGAGAAACACAGGGGTTTTTTCACAAACTCGCGTTAGCGGTCATTGAAAAACGACACATCACAAAATCTGACAATTAATTAAATAAGCAAAATCAAAGCAATAAAAAATTATGAAACTTACAAACAACAAAATATTAATTACAGGTGGAGCAAGTGGGATTGGCTTTGGGCTTACAGAAAGATTTATCCAAGAAAATAATACTGTAATAATCTGTGGCAGACGAGAAACGGCATTAAAAGAGGTAAAGGACAAATTCCCTTCTGTTATTACTATAGTATGCGACGTGTCAAAAGAAGAGGACAGGGTTGAACTTTATAAGTGGGTTTCAGAAAATCATTCCGACTTAAATGTTCTTGTAAATAATGCAGGCATTCAGAATTGGATGAGTATTTCTGACAGTGATTTTTATCAAAAAACAAGTAATGAAGTTAATACAAATGTGTTAGCCCCCATTCACTTAACAACTCTATTTATTGGTTTAAAATCTTTGGACACAATTATTAATGTAACATCAGGATTAGCATTTGTTCAGCTTTCAAAAGTCCCCGTTTACTGTGCAACCAAAGCCTTTTTCCATTCATTTACACTTTCGTTACGCCATATGTTGAAGTCAAAAAATATTGAAGTAATTGAAATTATACCACCAGCTTTAAACACAGACCTTGGAGGCAAAGGCTTGCACGATGGACAGCCACCTGTTTCCGATTTTGTAAACGCAGTATTCCAACAAATGAAAGAAGGCAAAAAAGAATTGACTTTTGGTTTTAGTGAAATTATGGCAAAAGCAACACCGGATATTATTAATGCGACATTCAATAAAATGAACCCGTAATCATAAGTTTCAGAAATGAATAATTATGGACGAGAAGATCAACGAACCGCTAGCACGAACTGTGCAATTTTGGCTTGACATTGCAGCAATCATCAGCAGTATCGCTATCAACTATTATTCCGGCAAACGAATACCTGTTGAGCTGTTGTTTTTTCGATTTGAACAATTGTTTTATAATTTATCTTTATACCCATTCTTGACGTTAAAAAATGCCACCACAAAGCCCTAACGTTACCATCAATAATTCCGAAATTTACTACCAATGGACATTTACAAACAGATAGAAACAGAAGTATTATTGGGAAACAGCTCTCCTATAGCTGACTTTGAGAATTTATCTCCCATAAACTTTCATTATATTATTTATGACACCTATAATGAAAATTCCCCTGTTCACTTTAATAAAAATATAGATAACGAAACATTAGACAAGGTTTCTTTGTTAAGAGTAGCCGAGGATTTTATTAAAATTATTGAAAGAGAAAAATTTATAAAATTAACTCCACTTGGAGCATTGCCTAAAAAAGTAATTGTGGAACTCTATGATAACAAATATATACTTGACGAAAGAATAGAAAGTGGAATTACAAAACTTTGGAAAGAGCAAGACTGTATAGCAATCATGAATACTAAAATTGTTATGGAACTTGCAGGAATTACAAAAAAGCAAAAAGGAAAACTGACACTCACCAAAAAGGGAACACTTTTTTTGAAACCAGAAAATCGACAAGGTTTTTTTGAGATATTTATTTCAACTTTTGCAGACAAATTTAATTGGGGTTTTAATGACTATTACCCTGTGGAACCAATTGGTCAAAAGGGGTGGACTTTTACAATATACCTTTTAGGAAAATTTGGTATGGATTATAAGAAAGAAAGTTTTTATGCAGAAAAATATCTGAAGGCATTTCCTGTTCTTTTAGAGGAATTTAAAATCGATGAATTTCGACTACCAATAGAACAATTTATAAGTTGTTATGGTGCAAGGACATTTGAAAGATTCTTGGAATGGTTTGGTCTTGTAGAAATTGAAAGAGAAATTGGAAAGTTTTGGAATATTAACCAAAACGTAAAGGCAACAGGAATTTTGACAAAAATATTCAACATAGATCTGTAATTAATTTAGAGCGAAATAAAAATATTACTGCAGGAGTGGGTTTTGTGCAATGTGCGGCTTGAGGTTTTAGCAATCAACAGTTTTGCATATTCGGGCTTTAGTTCGGTCTGGATAAGCAACATTGTGCATCAGTTCTTAACATCATTTTTATATCTTTATCCGGCAGCGGTTACGAGCGGAAGGTATTCTAATGTAACACCTGACACAAAGCCTGTTTCTTATCTGCTACATCACAACCACTCCTAACTGACAACCGACGACCATGAAATATTTAAAATCCATTTGTTTACTACTTCTTATTCAAACATAAATCTTTGGACAAAGGCCAAGAGCAAGAGATATTGGAATTCCTTTTAATGGTATAACGGGTAAGTTTAATGCAATAACAGATGTAAAAGGTGTTGAGGTTGGTTACAGTACCATCATTTCAGGGGGAGGGGAAAATATTAGAGGAAAAGGACCAGTTAGAACGGGAGTTACCGCAATTTTACCAAGAGGTAGAAATAATAACCCTGTTTTCGCTAATTGGTATTCGCTGAATGGAAATGGAGAAATGACAGGAACTACTTGGATGACGGAGTCAGGATTTTTGGAAACACCAATAATGATAACAAATACCAACAGCGTAGGCGTTATTCGAGATGCCGTATTGAAATGGTTTGTAAAAACAGGTTGGTATAAAAAAGACTTTTGGTACACTTATCCTGTTGTTGCAGAAACCTATGATGGGTTTTTAAATGACATTTATGGCTTTCACGTAAAAGAGAATAATGCCTACGAAGCATTAGATAGTGCTAAAACAGGTCTTTTAAAAGAAGGTAATGTTGGCGGCGGTAGAGGAATGATGTGTTTAGGGTTTAAAGGAGGTACAGGCACATCTTCCCGAGTTGTAAAAATCAAAGACTCAACCTATACAATTGGTGTATTAGTGCAATCAAATTTTGGGGGTAAAAAGAATTTTACGATTGCAGGCGTGCCCATTGGAAAAGAACTAAAAGACACAATGAATTATGAATTTAAAGCGACACCATCTTACAGACAAGAAGGAGATGGCTCAATTATAGTTGTAGTTGCTACGGATGCACCATTATTGCCACATCAGTTAAAAAGAATTGCTGCAAGAGTTCCACTTGGTGTGGGTATAGTTGGCGGACGTGGTGAAAATGGTTCTGGCGATATATTCATTGCATTTTCTACAGCCAACCCATCGGCATTTCAAAGAGAAGATTTTACAAATGTGGACATATTACCCAACGAC
>JANLVW010000257.1:0-1097 GCA_031364205.1 Ferruginibacter sp. | reverse complement strand
AATTACTCAGTTTATTTTTTGCAATATACTTTCCAAACAAAAGAGTTAAGTCACGAGATGCTTTTTTATTAAACCAAAACTGTAAAGGACTTCTAAGGCGGACAATACGGATTTTCTTTTCTGGGTATTTCTCATTAAATGATATTGCTGTGTTTTCGTATATACCTGTATACGATCCTAAGTCAAACTGAAAAGAAAAGTTATAAGGAAGCTCTCCAATTTTGCAAGGAATTTCCATTGAAGTTCTCGTAAAATATTTACCGGATATTGTGTCGTTAGTCCAAACAAACTTTACCCAGGAAATTTTTGAGATGTCAGATTTTAATTTTGTGATACTCCATTCTTTGTAACATGTTTTATTAGTCAAAAAAGAATACCCACAAATAATTAAAACACTAACCAATACAAAGGCAATAAATTTTAAAATTTTTGTCATAAAGCTTAGATGAAAATTAGGGTCTTCACTAAAGTGACGCACAGTATATATATTTTCGCTAAAACATTTTAAGGTTTTTCAAATTTGTTTTTAGAACCGACTCTAAAATCAGTTTTTAAAAAAACAATATTGCCTTGTAGTAACTCAAATACAACTTTATCTATTATTCCTATCCAGATCATTAAAGATAAAATGCCCAAGGGCTGCGGCGGAGGGAGCGATGTGTGCCGCTTCTTTGCGGCATAGGGTACAGCGACTAAGGCCGGACGTTTGCCGACCGTAACCTAAACTCCCACAGCCCCACACGTTCTTATTTTCCTCCAATCTCCTTCAACATTTCCTTCACCGCTGCATCAAGTTGGGTATCGTTTCCGCTTAACAAATCTTCGTAGCTTAAAGGCACTCTAATATCCGGTTCCAACTGCAGATTTTCTGTAGGTCGGTTTTCTTTACCAATTGTAGCAACCATGGGTATACCGAAAACTATTGTTGGGTCAATTTGCGTTTCCCACCAAACGGCTGTCCCTGTTCCTGGTACCGGCATGCCTATTAATTTGCCAATGCCATTGTCTTTATACACATATGGAAAGATAAACGCATCGCTGTAATTGCCTTCACTCATTAACACACAGCTCGGGTTCTGCCACCTGTCCATGGGTTC
>JANLVW010000234.1:0-4005 GCA_031364205.1 Ferruginibacter sp. | reverse complement strand
CTTTTACTTTATAACCAAGCTCACCCAAAGATGCAGCAGCGGATGCACCTGCCAACCCCGTACCAACTACAATTACTTCAAGCTTGCGTTTGTTAGATGGATTTACAAGCTTAACATGCCCTTTGTAATCCTCCCACTTTTTGTCCATTTCTCCTTGCGGAATTTTTGAATTCATAAAGCGATTTTTTTCTGTTAATTATAAAATTACATCAACAGGTTTATTACGATGTTATTATATCAGAAAATTAATTATAAAACTAATTTAACCAACCAAAATAAAATGCAACCGGCATACTTGCAAACAGCAATGAAATGCCGACAGAATAAAATACCCCAACTGATTTAATTATCGGAGTATACCTTTTATGATTTACACCAAATGTTTGAAAAGCACTTTGAAAACCATGCATTAAATGCCAGCAAAGAGATATGCAACCCAATACATAAAATATTATTACAATTAAATTACCTGAAAAAACATTTTGCATTTCTTTATATAAATTATGTACCGGTTGGTTATTGTACTCCTGACCAAGGGTTGTTTCTGCAAGGGGTTGAATATTTGCCATACCACCGAAACGTGATGGGATCCAAAAATGATAAAAATGCAAAATTAAAAAAATCAAAATCAGCGTACCAAGCAATCCCATACTCTTGCTGTACCATTTGGTTTTTCCGTCTGTTCTTGTAACTGCATATTTTACAGGACGTGCAATTTTGTTTTGCCTCCATAACAATAATCCTTCTACAATATGTAACAATAAGAAAAGCATCAACCCAATTTCCATCGTACGGATAATAAAATTACTACCCATAAAATGGCCCCAATGGTTAAAAGTCTCACCCCCATCATTAAAAAATATCATTGAATTAATTCCGGCATGAACAATTAAGAAAGTAATTAGAAATAATCCTGTAGCACCCATTAAAAATTTCTTACCGATGGAGGAAGTGAAAAAAAGTTTCCAAGTCATAAAGCGAATATTGTTTATAAAAATTTGCAGTGCAAAAATACGTCAGGCATTTGCAATTTTTTACATTATTTTAAATGTTTAATGCAGTTTATATTTATTAAAGAACTTTGTGTAAAATATTTTATGGATTACATCTCAATAAACGAAATAAAAGCATGGGACAGATTTCACAGAACCAATTTTGTAAACTGTTTATCGGGTTTTAAACCGGTAAGTTTAATAGGTACTGTAAATGAGGATCACAAACCAAATCTTGCAATATTCAGCAACATTATTCATTTGGGGGCTGACCCTGCATTAATAGGATTCATAAATCGCCCAGTTGCAGCAAGTCCTCACACCATTACTAATATTGAAGCAACAAAACAATTTACTATAAATCATATTCAAGCCTCTTTTGTTAAAAGAGCTCACCAGACAAGTGCTAAATATGAAACCGGTACAAATGAGTTTAAAGAAACAGGATTAACAGCTATTTACAGAGACAACTTTAGTGCGCCATTTGTTGCTGAAAGTAACATTCAATACGCGTTAGAACTTGTTGAAATTATTTCAATAAAATACAATGGTACATTTATGGTTATTGGATCATTAAAAGGTGTGTATTTAAACAAAGAACTAGTATTAGATGATGGCTTTATTGATATACAAAAAAGCGGGAGCGTAGTTTCTTTAGGTATCGATGCATATTATTCTTGCCTGCCTATTGAAAGATATGCGTATGCAAAAATTTACACCGAACCTACAAAAAAACAGATTGTTTAACTATTCTAATTAGCCCAATCTTTTTCCCATTTCTTCTTCCATTAAAGCAAAAATTATATCAGGTTTTAATGTTCTCCATTGTAACAATTCAAACATTTCCAGATAATTTGTAATTCTTGCTTTTTTAAAATCGTGCTTGCTCTGTTCTGGTAAATTTAAAATAATTATCCATCCCCTTTCATCAATTATTTGCTCATGCCATTCTTCGTAATAACTATCATCACTGCTGTGAAAATTTAAAACATTTTCCGTTATAATTATAAATTTGTAGACTCCCTGTTTATATAATAAATCTGTAACGTTTCTTCTTAAAATCATCACATCATTTTCAATTGCATCGTTCCATTCTCCCAATAATTCTATTATGGCAAAATGCTGATCGTAATCAACAAATAATATTTTTAAATACAATGTGTTTGATCCAAATTCATCCCACTGAGGATGTATGTAATAATTATAAACCCGGTTTGTGTATTCAAATTCACTGTATGCTTTGTCAAAGAATGGTGATCTTCTGTCTTCTTCAGCCGTATATAAATGACGCCAGTTAAAATAGGGTTCGATATTCTGCATAACTATCTTTCTTTCAGACAACAGTACAAATATCCTGCAAAAAATAATAGTGCAGATTCTAAATACGGAAACTTGAAAATAAATCTAATTTAGAGGTAGAATAAAAAAAAATGGGCTGCCTAAAAAGGCAGCCCCGTACTTATAACCAATATTTTTATTAAAGAATAATTACTTTATCAGACAGAATTTCGTTGTTTTTTTCATCTACCACTTTTACGATGTAGGTTCCTTTTACAGGACGGGTTCTTAAAATTACCTTTTGAGACTGCTGGCCTTTCGCCAATCCAACTTTCGTTGATTGTAATGCTCTTCCTGCAAGGTCAGAAATGACAACGTTGTATGTGCCGTTTTGTTTTCCGTCAAGCAAAACATTAAATGTATTACTTACTACAGGGTTTGGATAAATACTGTTTTGTGAAAATTCAGTATTTGAAATTGGCAACAGTTTGGACAAAGAAGAACTTCTTGCCTGATCGGCTTCTTTCTGCAGTAATAAATTACCTGATGCAAGATCTGATGCATTAAAAACAACATCTGAACCTTCCATTTTTGTAGCAGCAAGGCTTGCTAATGACATTTTATAATAACCGTCAAAAGTAGTAGCGCTGCAAAGTATAATATTACCATCCGCATCTACAGCGGCACCATTGGTGGTATAGTTACCCGGCAAACCTGTTATTGTTCCTTTAAAAGTTGTTAGGCGTGAATTTACATCTACCACAAAAACATTTCTTGTTGCAGAAATAATATATAATTTTCCGAAAGCATCTGCAATCATATCGCCACCCCAACTACTGCATTTGCTGTGTACAGATAAGTCTTTGCTTTCTTCTCCATCTATCAATGATCCTAAATCAGTAACGGATGGTTTTTTACCGGTCGAAAATTTATAAAGATGATTACCATCGTTAGTTGCTGCATAGCCATACCCATCGCTGGCGAGTACCATTCTGGTAATATTATTAGCTTCATCACCACCTGCACTTGGTATATAACCTGGGATTGCCATTGAGTAAAATTGTGGAACATCATTTTTTACATTTGCGTCCATCCACCTTAACTCTCCTATACGCATTGGTATAAAGAATAATTTATCGGATCTTTTGTCATAAGCTGCTGCAGCTACAAAACTAGAGGTAGGATATTGTGAAGGATTGAAAATATTTCCATCACTAAATGCGGTTTGATTAACAGATTTTTTTGAATCAAGGTTCAACATAGAAAAATTTGTTTTGCTGCGTTGAAATATTGTTTTTGTAACCTTACCTGTAGATAAATCAATTTGCCTTATGTTCATCCACATAAAATCTTTATTACCATCTCCGGTTATAGCATAACCCTTATTTTTTGATTGTGCGTTGACTGAAAACGAAGCTGCAATTAGGCCTGTTAGAAGTAAAATTTTAAATTTCATATTCGTTAGATTTAATGTTAAAATTTGAAATTCAATTTAACATTTTTATACATAACAAAAAAATGTATTTTTTACTTTTTTAAACAAAATTCTTATGATATTTTATTAATCCATCCATCGGACTTTTTATAACGTTTCCTAATTTTATTTCATATTCTCTGCACATTTCAGCAAGTACATCTTTAAAACCATAAGCTACACTTCCAACAAAATTTATAGGTAAACTCCAGCTTTCTCTGTATTTGTATACGTGGTTAAAAAAAAAATCATTTATACTGT
>JANLVW010000204.1:0-4423 GCA_031364205.1 Ferruginibacter sp. | reverse complement strand
AAAGTGAAAAAAAACGGGAAATAATTAGTTCGATGTACCCTGAAAAATTAACTTTTGATGGATGTGTACTTCGAACTAACCGAATTAATGAGGTCGCTCGAATGATATAGTATGGATTAAGCGATTTTCTGCAGCATTTATCACAGTATCAAAACACCCCTACCTCTTTTTTTCACCTGAGTTCGCCAGCACACAATTTGCCAGCCCCTGCTCCTTCCTTTGCTGATGAAAAAAAAGAAACTGTTAACGAGGGTAAAATCATCGTATTGGAAGCAAGGCCTTTGGTAGAAATATCGCTTCTAAAATACTTAGAAAAAAGGCGCATCCCTTTAACCATAGCAAAGAAATTTTGCAAAGAAGTTGACTTCCTTTTATATGGCAAAAAAGAACTGTAACCGGCTTTCAAAATAATGCCGGAGGTTATGAATTAAGAAGTGCTCATTTCAAAGGCGGCAGCTCTCCAAAAGAAGTAACTTTTTTTGACCACAATAAAGAAGAACTAAACGTTTTTGAAGGCTTCTTTAATTTCCCGTCTCATCAGGTAATCAATAAAGAAAATTCTCAGCCACTGACAAATTTTCTTGTCCTCAATTCCCTTTCCTTCTTTCAAAAAGAAATGGAAAGAATGGAATGTCAAACTGTAGTCAACAATAGCTCCTTGAAAATCTTATAATACAAATGAACCTCGAGGTTCAATTAAGGTACAAAAATTGAGAAATTAACATCTAATGAAAGGATACCAAAAGAAAGGTGAAACGCTGAAACCATTATAAACACTACGTTTACGGGCATAAAAAAACCCCCTAAAAAAGGGGGCTTGTGCCCACGAAAGGAATCGAACCTTCACACCCTTGCGAATGGCAGATTTTGAGTCTGCTGCGTCTACCAATTCCGCCACATGGGCATTTGCTAGAATTGCAATGTAACATTAATCAGTCAACCTATTCAAAATACGTTTTAAATATTTTTTCTTGTAATAATATATTTTTAAATCCTGCAATTTTGTTTCATTCAAATCAGTTGTATTATCAGGATTAATTAGCGTTGCAATTTGCTTTTCAAGATCATCTTCAAATTGTTGTATCTCCTTTTCAATATCTTTATTATCATCAAACCCTTCATTCATTTCCATCATTTCCATTAAAAAGTCAGGAGGGAGATTAAATTTTTCATCCGCTGTAATAATTCCTTTTAGCCTCAAAAAATATTCTATCGTATTGTCTTTATCAGTAAATATTTTGTACCCTTTGTTTATTGCAGCAGATTGATCCATAGCAAATTCTTTGTCTGCTTCATTTTCATTTGTATAAAAATCAGGATGAAATTTTTTTTGAAGTTCTATATACTTTTTGCTGATGCTTTTTTTATCAACCGTAGGCATTTCTTCCAAACCAAATAATTGGTAATAATTCATGCGCAAATGTAAGCAGTAATTAAAATTTGATAAGCATCGTTTTGTATTTAATCCTGGTTAATCATTGTTAAACAGTGAAAGAATGTAAATTGCCACATCCAACAAAAAAATCATGATACATATTGGATTAATAGCCGAAGGGAAAATACCTGCCGACAACCGTGTGGCTCTTACACCTGCACAATGTAAATGGCTTCGTCAACATCATCCCCATATTAAAATTACCGTACAACACAGTGCTGACCGGTGTTTTACTGATAAAGAATATATTGCTGCAGGAATAACTGTAACAGAAAATTTAGATGATTGTGATATCATTTTGGGTATTAAAGAAGTTCCTGTTGAAATGTTGATTGAAAATAAAACTTATCTCTTTTTCTCTCACACAAAAAAATTGCAGCCATTCAATCAACACTTATTACATACTATCATTAAAAAAAATATTACACTTATTGATTACGAATGTCTGGAGCATGAAGATGGTACACGCATTATAGGGTTTGGTTTTTTTGCCGGTATTGTAGGTGCACACAACGGTATGATGGCTTATGGAAACAGAACAGGTTCTTTTAAACTGGAAAGAGTTAATTCAAACAAAAATTTTCAACATTTAATTCATACTTATTTTGGTTTAAAATTGCCCGCAATTAAAATTGCTGTTACAGGAAGTGGGAGAGTAGCACATGGTGTTTTGGAAATTATGAATTTGATGGGGATACATGAAGTGGAACCCGAAGATTATTGTGAAAAAGAATTTGTGTATCCGGTTTATGTTCATTTAAAAGGTGCGGATTTATATAGATCTAAAATGGACGGAAGCTATAACAGAAAGGACTTTCATGCAAATCCGGAAAAGTATAATTCGCTGTTTTCTAATTTTATTGCTCATACAGATATTTTAATGAACGGAGTTTACTGGGAAAAAACAATACCTCGGCTTTTTAATTTAAATGATATTGCGAGTACTAGTTTCAGAATAAAAACAATTGCAGATATTACAGATGATATGTCTGGCTCGGTGCCCTGTAACATCGGCGATTCTACCATTGAAAATCCTGTTTATGGAGTTGATACAACAACCCTTAAAAAAACGGCTCCATACCTGGAAAATGTTGTCGATGTAATGGCAGTAGGAAACCTTCCAAATGAATTGCCAAAAGATGCCAGCAGGTATTTTGGTGAGCAGCTTATTAAATACGTTTTTACAGATTTGTTTAGTGGTGGGGAAACCCGATTAATAAATACTGCAACAATTATTAAAAAAGGAAAATTAAATGAGGGATATGATTATATGGAGGAATATGCGGAAGTCTCCTAAATCAGTCAATGGAGAATTTTTAAACTTTGCAAGTTTAGGCATTTTATATTTTTCGGAATTGATTAAAATAATATTGTTACAACAAATATCATAATCCACTAATTGATACATTCTTGTAAGGAAGATAGATGGTCTTCAAATAACCCAATCAACAATTTGGTTTTCCCATTCCTTTTTAAATGGAGAAGCAACTTTAATATAATTATCAGCATAGCCTTCCATCATGCCATTTTTGTTTACATGTTCAAACAAAACCTTTCTTGTTTGCCCGATATGTTTTTGGGTAAACGCCTGCATTTTTTCGTAGCTGAGGTTGCGTAACATTTTATTGCGTTCATTTCTGGTTTGCATAGGTACAACAGGAGCAATTGTAAGTGCATGGGTTTTATCCCTTTCTGAGTAAGTAAATACATGGAGGTAAGAAATATCCAGTTCTTTAAGGAAGTCTACTGTTTCTAAAAAATCCTCTTCCGTTTCTCCCGGAAAACCAACAATTACATCAACACCAATACAGCAATGCGGCATCAATAATTTTATAAGGCTTATTTTTTCAGCATATAATTCTTTTTTATACCTGCGGCGCATAGCAGCCAGGGTATTGTTGCTGCCGCTTTGCAAAGGAATATGAAAATGCGGCATAAAATGTTTGCTGTTGCTTACAAATTGAATTATTTCGTTGCTTAATAAATTCGGTTCAATTGAAGAGATTCTGTAGCGTTCAATACCAGGTAAAGCATCCAACTCTTTAATAAGATCAAAAAAGTTTTCGCCGTGTTTTTTGCCACCCGTATATCCTTTACCGAAGTCACCAAGGTTAATTCCTGTTAATACAATTTCTTTTGCGCCGCCTGCTGCTATTACTTTTACGTTTTCAATTACATTATTTATTTCATCGCTTCTGCTTTTGCCACGGGCCATGGGAATAGTGCAAAAACTGCAGTTGTAATCACAACCATCCTGTACTTTTAAAAATATTCTCGTGCGTTCATTTATGGAATGGGATGGTACAAAAATATTCACATCTTCTACATCGCAACTGCAAATTTTTGTAGGATCGTTTTTTGAAATTTCTTTTAAATGCTGCGCAATATTAAACTTTTCTGCAGCGCCAAGTACAAGGTCTACACCCGGGATTACTGCAATTTCATTTGGTTTTAACTGCGCATAACAACCGGTTATTACTACCAATGCTTCCGGAGCCTTGCGTTGAATTTTTCTTACGATTTGCCTGCATTCCTTGTCAGCATTTTCAGTAACAGAACAGGTATTTATCACATAAACATCAGCTATCTCATCAAAATCTTTTTTGGCAAAACCATCATTTTCCAGCATACGGCCGAGTGCCGTAGTTTCACTGAAATTTAGCTTACAGCCTAATGTATGGAGCGCAACTGTTTTTTGCATTACTGGTAAAATTAAGGGAAATAATTACTTGGAGATAGTCACAAATTGTAAAAAGGAATTGAACAGAGCTTTATAAATAGGTATTAATGATTTTAAATATTTAAGATGACTTACCCATAAAGGAAGTAAAATATCAGTATATAATAATTGATAGAGTATTTTGTACTTTTGAAAAAAAAGTTGTACCAAGGATATATTTTAAGAAAAAATCTGCCGGATCATAAGTTGGTCGCAGCTTTTACTGATAAACTTTATCAGTATTTATTTCCATTGGTTGAAAACGAAGA
>JANLVW010000193.1:0-2014 GCA_031364205.1 Ferruginibacter sp. | reverse complement strand
AGGAGGGTGTATTCCTCTAATAAATAAAAAGTCCTTTTGTAATTCACAAAAGGACTTTTTATTTACAGTCTTTTTATTCGATGTCGAGATTTATTAAAAATCGTATTCTCCTTTTCAATTCCTTTGCGTAATTCTTTTTGTTTATCCTGTGGCAAAGCAAAAATATCTTTACAATTATTACTGCAGCAACCATTAAAAATCTCAGCACATTTTTCGCATTGTATTAAAAGCAAATGGCAACCATCATTTGCACAATTTGTATGTGTGTCAGCTAAAAAGCCACATTGGTGGCACGTTGCAATAATTTCATCTGTTATTCTTTCTCCAAGCCTGTCATCAAACACAAAATTTTTCCCGTGAAATTTATTTTGCACTCCTTTCTCTTTTACTGTATTAGCATAATTTATAATTCCGCCTTCTAAATGGTAAACATTTTTAAATCCATTGTGTAACATAAAAGCACTTGCTTTTTCACAGCGTATTCCACCCGTGCAATACATAATAATGTTTTTCTCTTTTGCATCTTTCAACATATCTATTGCCATTGGTAATTGCTGCCTAAAAGTATCGCTCGGTATTTCAATCGCATTTTCAAAACGGCCAACTTCATATTCATAATGATTGCGCATGTCTACAACAACTGTATTATTATCATTACTCAACAAATTAAATTCTTCCGCTGTAACGTAGCTTCCTTTTTTTTTCATGTCAAATTCCTCATCCACAATTCCATCAGCAACAATTTTATCCCTAACTTTTATCTTTAAAACCCAAAAGCTTTTACCACCTGCAGGCCTCATGTTTTTGGTAGCTTCATGTTGCACAGCGATGTTTATTCTCAGAGATTCCAACCCAGGTGTTTTTTCAATCACCTGTTCAAAATCATTTGCATTACTTTCAGGAAAACTAAGTTGAGCGTTTATACCCTCATGCGCTACATATATTCTTCCAAAAACTTTTAAGGCATGTAATTTTTTGTATAAATCATCTCTAAACTCAACAGGATTTTCAATAAAAAAATATCTGTAAAATGAAATAGTCATGCGTAACTCCTCTTCAACTGTAAGCATTTTCTTAAGTTCATTCTGGCTTAAGCGGTTATGTAAAACTGACATGATATAAAATAATTTTATCTTTCCTCAAAGGATAAGAAATCATAAAAAATGATTGGATGCTTGCATGGCAAACCAAAACGGATAATTACAAATATATTATTTTACAGAAAAACTCATGCCTAAACTTCGGCTAGAATTCAGAATTAACATTATTACCGCCACCCAAATTTTTGCTTATCCTTCTTCCCAATAATCCACCTGCGCCAATTCTTATACCTGTGCTTACCTTATTATATCTATCATAACTTATAACAGCATCAACCCTAAAAATTTTAAAAATATTCTCCAGACCACCAAAAAATTCAATGTAATTGTTATTCCTATTTACATAAAATGCATTGCTACCTGCAATTAAATTCCAGTTTAATTTTCTAAAAACCGGAATTTTATTGGTTAAAAAACCATTAAAGTGATGCTCAATATGCCCTAACAAAAATAGTTTTTCTGTTGTACTAAAGGCATAATACGAAGCAAGCTGAAAACTGTTTACGTATTCGCTTGCGGAAAGAACCTTGTTCCCGTTAAAGTGCTGAAAATCCTGAATAAATACTTTTTTATTGTTTAAAAAGCCGCCAACGCCAAGTTTATATTTTAAAGCTCCTGCCAGTTTCAAATTTTTATCACCCTGTATAGAAAAACGCCATTTGTCAAAATCTACATTGCTGTTAAATAAATTATTTATTCCTTTTGTGTAACTGATTGAAAAAGTTGGGTAATTAGAACCTACGGCAACTTTGTATGTGGGAAACTGAATATACTTTTGTCCGGGTCTAAAAGTCAAAGAAAATCCTGCTATCAGCGCTTTGTGCGGTTCAAATTGTGTAGTAATTTTTTCAGTTGGAAAATTGGGGGTTATATTATTGCTGTCGCTCTTATTTATGGTAAATTTTGTTCCATCT
>JANLVW010000185.1:0-1413 GCA_031364205.1 Ferruginibacter sp. | reverse complement strand
TTCAAAATTTACACACGAGGAGAAGGAAGATGCTTTACATAAAGGAGAAAAAGTGATGCACCATAAAGAGCAGCATGAGCAATTAGCATATTACAAAGAAATAGCAGCAGTGGTAAAAAATTATGAAGAAGTGTTGCTATTTGGCCCTACTGATGCCAAGTCAGAGTTGTTAAACCTATTGAAGGCAGACCATCATTTTGATAAAATAAATATTGAAACTAAGCAGGCAGATAAAATGACCGAAAATCAGCAACACGCTTTTGTAAAAGAATATTTTTTTAAACATTTATCATCACTTTTATAAAAAGGTAACTACAATTAAAATAATGGAAATGGAAAAGAAAAAAACGGATGCTGCAAAGAAAGTAGAGACTGAGGAATATGTTTTATATCCAGTGACTGAAGACATTTATAATAAATCTGAGGAAGAAGAAAATATAAATCCTGAAGACATCCTAAAACTGAAAGAGCCTAATGAAAGTGATAAAGCAGAACAGGCAAACTAAAAAGATTTTGCTGAATATAAATCTGGCAGCGATTTAGATGTACCCGGTGCCGAGTTGGATGATATACAGGAAGCCATAGGAAGCGAAAATGAAGAAAATAACTATTACAGTTTAGGAGGAGATAATCACAATTATTTTGATGAATAAAAGGGATAAAAAGAAAACTATGAAAAATATTTTAATTGCATTGGATTATGATCCTACTGCACAAAGAGTAGCAGAACTTGGTTTTTCACTTGGTGAAAATAACCACGCTGCTATTACGCTGCTGCATGTTATTGCCGACCCTTCTTATTATGCCTCTACTGTGTACGACCCAATAATGGGTTTTGGCGGTTATATGAATATGGATTTACTACGGCCGGATATTATGGACGAATTAAAAACAACATCGCTTGATTTTTTAGAGAAAACAAAACGTCACTTAGGTGATGATACAATTAAAACATTGGTAAGGGAAGGCATTATAGCAGCATCTATATTAGATGCTGCCAAAGAATTAAATGCTGATATTATTGTGATGGGTTCTCATAGCCAAAGGTGGTTAGAAAATATTGTAATGGGAAGCATCACAGAATATGTACTGCACCGTACCGCCATACCTCTTTTTATCATTCCTACTAAAAAACAGCCTTAGTATAATGAGTATGATAACGACAACTTTTCTTGCGAGAAACAATAGTACAACTTTAATTGCCAGGCATTGTCAAGTATAAAGATGCCCTTGTGTTCCAGAAAGCATACTTTATAAATTCACTTGTAAACCAGAAAAATGGATAAGACAAAACATAAAAAAATCCCTGAAAGCAAAGAAATAGAGAAAGCTAAAATTCACATTATTGTAAAAATCATTGAATACAAACCCAATTCTGTATTAAGCAGAACTATAATAAAAAAAACGACTGGT
>JANLVW010000121.1:0-1532 GCA_031364205.1 Ferruginibacter sp. | reverse complement strand
GTTTTAGCGGTAGTTACAAAGGTTATATCAAGCCCCGTAATCTTGTTAACTTTATCAATATCAATTTCTGGAAAAATGATTTGTTCTGTGATACCTAAAGTGTAGTTACCACGCCCATCAAATGCTTTGTCGTTGATTCCTTTAAAATCACGAACACGTGGTAATGATACAGATACAAGTCTGTCAAGAAACTCATACATTTTTACACCACGTAAAGTAACTCTTGCACCAATAGGCATGTTCTTACGAAGTTTGAAGTTTGAGATATCTTTTTTAGACATCGTTGCTACTGCTTTTTGACCCGTGATGTTTGATAACTCATCAATAGCGATATCAATAAGCTTTTTATCGTTTACAGCTCCATTAACACCACGATTTAAACAAATCTTGGAAAGCTTTGGAGCTTGCATTACAGTTTTATAGCTAAACTTTTTCATTAGCGCAGGTATAACTTCTTTTTTATACTTATCTGCCAGTCTTTGGGTTGTTGCTGTTGTGCTCATTATTTAATTACCTCCCCTGATTTTTTTGTTACACGAACTAGTTTACCTTCAACTCTTGTACGCTTAATTTTAGTAGCTGCACCTGCTTTTGCATCCCACAACATAACGTTGCTTATTGCAATTGGAGCTTCAACTTTAAGTATACCACCTTTTGTGTTTTGTGCTGTAGGTTTTGTGTGCTTGGTTACAATGTTAACACCTTCAACCAAAACACGGTTTTTTTCTACAATTATTTCCAACACTTTGCGGGGCTTCTTCAAATCTTTATCGTCACCTGTAATAACCACTACAGAATCACCTTTTTTTATGTTGAATTTTGGTTTAAATCTTGTACTCATTTTTTTTAATTTGCTGATTCGATAATGTTTGATTTGTCAAATTGTCCAAATCAAACATTCTTTCATTATTTTAAATATATACTGAAGCAATTAGCAAATTGGCTAATTAGCACCTCAATTAATCTTTTTACAATACTTCAGGGGCTAAAGAAATAATTTTCATATATCCTTTATCTCTTAACTCACGGGCTACCGGACCAAAAATACGCGTGCCTCTTGGCTCGTCTGAGTTATTTAGTAAAACAACAGCATTATCATCAAAACGAATATAGGAGCCATCTTTACGACGAAGCTTATTTACTGTTCTCACAATAACAGCTTTTGTTACGGTACCTTTTTTGATACCACCTGCAGGCATGGCATCTTTAACTGTAACAACAATCTTATCACCTATGCGAGCATAATCTTGTCCGCTATTACCAAGTACCCGAATACATAATACCGATTTGGCACCACTGTTATCCGCTACATTTAACCTGCTTTCTTGCTGAATCATTTTTTTATATTTTGTATCTGCAATTAACGTACAGATAAATTCTAAATTATATAGTCAACAATAATTTGTGACCAAGTTGCTGAAAATATTATTTTACTTTTTCAACAACCTCTACCAATCTCCAACGCTTTAACTTACTAATAGGACGAGTTTCCATAATTTTTACAATATCACCAATATTGCACTCATTCTTTT
>JANLVW010000094.1:0-6261 GCA_031364205.1 Ferruginibacter sp. | reverse complement strand
TCTTCTATTCATTCATTTATACAAATATTAAATCCGGCTTTTGATGTCAATAATGTAGAATTAATAGTATGAATACGTATATAATAAGTACTGCCTAATATCAAACCTGTAGCAGTTAATGTATTAGCTCTAATACAATTTAATACTGAGTATGAAACACATGTACCACTTAATAATTGAATACATGAAATGTTTGTAAGATTACTACCCACACTACTTAGAGTGATAGTAGGGTTAGCAGATCTTGCTGTAAAAGAATACCAAACATCAGGAGATGAATTTGAACCGCAAATTGTAGCGACAGATGTTGTTGCGTTTGCTCCTACTAATGTACCTGAAGTAATACTGCAGGTTGTAGAACTAGTCAAAACTGTAGCATTAGCACAACTGTCATTGCTTGGCGCCTGAGCAAATACATGTTGAGAAAACCCTAAGCATAATATAAAAATTAATGATTTACTATGAAATAATAATTTGAGTAAATTAGGTCTCATATAGTAATAATTTTTGATTTTAAATATGCTTCTACACTATAAGTATCTTTTAATTACTCATAATTGCGAAATAAAATGACTTGTAATGTCTGAACGTTATATTGGGTTCAATATTGTACAAAAATAATATTTGTATTAAAAAATAATACTCGATGAATAGATGTAGAAATTTCTTTTAATACGTACAATAAAATGTAATATTTGGGGTTTACTAGAGTGTTATTTTAAGGATGTTACTCAATTTTTTGTAATCTCCTTTAAAAAATATTCCAATATCCACATATTAAAACCTTTAAAATGTTTTTTTCTTTCCAAAAAACTATTTTGTTTGCAGTTTTGTTATTTGCTTTAAACAATAGCCTGTCCGCCCAAGACTTGTGCGCAAACGCTACCCTTATTACAACAGATACCATCTGCTCGGGTACAACTAAACTTACAAACCAAACCCTATCTGGTTCTACATCAGATGGTTACGCAGTTACTTCTACCTGCGGATTTTTAGGCACGGCAAAAGATATATGGTATAAATTTAAAGCCCGTACAAAAACACCTACCATTACTGTGAGCAATGTAAACCTTGGCACTGGAGGTTGGAAAAATATTACAAATGTAAAAATTCAATTATTGGCAGGAAGTTGTGGCAGTTTTACAGAAGTGGCTTGTACTAGTGGTGTAAGCGGTACAGATGTATCACTTACACCAACATTACTTAACGCATTGGCAGAAGGCACAACTTATTATATTAGAATACACAATAATACTACAACCGTAGCGGCTAACTGTACGTTTGATATCTGTGTTACAGATGCTATGCAAAAAGGCAGCAGAATGAATGAAGTTTTTTCCCGTACAGTGCTTTCTCCAGCATTGGCATTGAATTATCCCTGGGAAATAACTTATGGGCCTGATAATTTTTTATGGATAACAGAATCAAAAGGGTATAAAGTTTATAGAATGGATCCAACTACAGGTGTAAAAACAACTGTATTGGATATTTCTCAGGGCAGTACTTTTTTACCCTCTGCTGACCAAATATTTAATTGCCAGTTTGCAAACGGTGCAGGTGCACAGGGTGGACTTGCAGGTTTAGCACTGCATCCAAATTTTTTAGACGGTACTGGTAGTGAAAATAATTCTGTTTATATCTCTTACATCTATAGTTCAAATGGAGGCACCTCTCCTACAGGTATATTCTTTACAAACAGGTTGGTAAAGTTTAATTATAATAAAACTTCGGGCTTGTTGGAGTCGCCGGTTTCCTTATGCGATACCTTGCCGGGGAGCAGCGATCATAATTCGCAAAGAATGATCATTGCACCTGTAATACCCGGCGGCACAAAATATCTTTTTTATGCGCAAGGCGATATGGGTGCCGGGCAGTTTAGCAACAGAGATAGAATAAATAAAGCACAAAATGCCAATTCTTATGAAGGTAAAATATTAAGATTTAACCTGGTATCCAACGGCAATGCAGGTTTAAATGCATGGCTACCCAATGCGCCAAATGCAAACCCTTATGGTGCTACAAGTGCTGTTTATAGCATTGGCATACGAAACAACCAGGGCTTTGCTTATGATACATCATTGAACATTTTATACGGCGCTTCTCATGGACCTTACAGCGATGATGAAATTAATATAATAGAACCATCTAAAAATTATGGGCATCCTCTGGTAATCGGATATGCAGCAGATGGAAATTATAATGGAACGCTTACTTCCAGCACAAGTACAAGCGTATCTGCAGGTGCTGCTTTTACAGATAACAGTGGCAACTCTGCATGTCCTGCTATAGGTAATGAAGTTACCAGAATGAATGAGATTAATACTGCAAACCCAGATTCATATAGAGATCCTTTATTTTCTGCATACCCAACTATTGCTGCTACAATTGCTAATACCTGGAAAAACAACCCCAGTAATGGTAGCTGGGAATCTGAAGCATGGTCTGGGCTAGACATTTACAGCAATAAAATAATACCGGGTTGGAAAAGATCTTTGGTTGCAGCCGGTTTAAAATGGGGACGTTTAATCAGATTACCTCTGAATGTAACTGGTTCAAAAACACTACCCAGTAATGTTGGTGGGGCTGTTGGTAATGCTGGTGATACCATAACTTATTTTCAAAGTATGAACCGATACCGTGATTTAGCTTTTGCCCCCAATGGAAAGGAACTTTTTTTGGTAATGGATAATTCATCGGCAACTTCAGGCCCTGGTTCGGCAAATCCTACTTCTCCCGCTTGCCCCGGTTGTGTAATAAAATATTCTTTCTTAGGATATGCTGATAATAGTAGCGGCTTTAGCACAATATCAAAAACTATTGATGTTACCACAGGTACTTTAAATACTTGTAACAGTGGTACGCCTGTAACCATCGATGGTACAAATAACTTTTTATGGGTTCCTATCACCGGGCCTGATGGAAATATAATGGCGGAGTTAAATGCAATGGGACAAAACCTTGGTGTGGTCACTTCATCCTTTTATAAAAATTCGGGCGCGGTAAGAGAGGCTAATGGTAAAAAGTATTTAGACAGAAATATGACTATTACACCGGCCAACATTTTTGCATCGCCTGTAAAAGTGCGTTTATATATTTCAAAAACCGAACTTGATGCATTGATAGCATCGCCCACAAGCGGTGTAACCTCAATAAGTAATTTACAAATTTTAAAAAATCATGATGCTTGTGGCGGTGTATTATCTTCCAGCACGACTCAGTTTCCTGCAGCCAATACAGGTACAGATTTGGTGCAAGGTGTAAATGGTTACGTATTACAAACAGCAGTATCATCATTTTCAACCTTCTATTTTGCTGCTGCAAACATTGTTTTACCTGTAGATTTAATTTCGTTTAATGGCGCTTTACAAAATGATTTGTCTGCATTATTGAAGTGGAAAACGGCTAATGAAATAAATACTGCGGGATTTAATGTTGAAAGAAGTATTGATGGAAACAATTTTAAACAAATTGCGTTTTTAAAAGCTACAGGCAGCAAAAGTTTATTTGATTATAATTATATAGATAAAGAAGCAGTTGATCAACAATCTACTGTACTTTATTACAGGTTACAAATTTTAAATAATGATGGATCCTTTAAATATTCCAACAATGTAACAATAACATTACCTGTAACAAAAGCGATAATAAATATTGCGCCAAACCCTGTTCTAAATGATGTAAGAGGAACTATTGTTTCACCCTTTACTACAAATGTCACACTGCGTATATTTGATAATACAGGAAGGCTCATGTTACAAACCAATACTTTCGTAAAAAAAGGGACTAATAATTTTACACAAAATATTAACCATTTAGCAACTGGAGCTTACTATTTAGATATTTCAGGTAATGGCATTATTAGCAGAACTAAATTTCAAAAATTTTAATGTTTTAAATAAAATAATAAATTAAAAAGATCATCTTAAAAATAATTTTAAGATGATCTTTTTAATTTAGATAAATAGTTATTTATTGATTCATCATTAGCCTCTTAGCTAGCAACACAGATGAATGATAAGTCATTAAAATTATATCGAGGAAAATTAAGTAACCTCCTTCAGAAAATCATAACCCTTTTTAAAAAAAATTAAAACAAGATTGAAATTTTAATTGTAGAAAAAATGAAGTCTAAGGGTTTAATTTCCCATTGCAGCTTGTTTCATTTCATGAGCTTTTTCAGCACCAAGATATTTTTCCATACGATTTTCCATGGCATATATTACCGGAGTAAGAATGATAGCCATTATAGATTTGTAAGTATAATTAACCATACAAATGGCAAGCACTTTTTGCATGCTCCAGCCCTGCCCTAAATAAAAAGCTATAAAAAGTACAATAAAACTGTCAACAAGCTGCGAAACCAATGTTGACCCTGTTGCACGAAGCCATACTTTTTTTTCGCCGGTTACTTTTTTTATTTTGTGAAAAACAAATACATCTACCAACTGGCTTACCATAAATGCAGCAAGGCTCCCTAAAATAATCCACATGCCCTGCCCAAACACAGCATTAAAGGCGCTTCCCATATTCGGCACACCTTTATCAACATTGGTACCGTACCAAAAATCGGCACCAGGTACACTCATGGCTAAAAAAAACATTAAAAAAGCATATGCAATTAGGGCTACAGCAATGTAAGAGATTTGCCTTACTGCCTTTGGACCATAGAATTCGTTTACAATATCTGTGATAATAAACTCCAGAGGCCACAATAAAACACCGCAGGTAAGGCTGATTGATAAACCACTTTCTCCCAATAAGGAAAAATTAAATGGCGTCATACCAAACACTTTCTCAAGAGAAAATATTTTACCGCCAATACATTCAGCAATAAGCGCATTTGCAACAAAAAAAGCAGTAATACTTAAGAATAATTTTGTGGGCTTATCTTTCAGAATGTTGGTAATCATAGAAATAAATTTACAACAAATGCAAATCATTTTATATGAACAACAATTAAATATTAACAGCTGTTCTTCCGAATTTATATAAACCTACACTAATGCCGAACAAAAAAAGAATACCACACCTCTACTGGAAACAGCAACAAATTGAACGTTAATAAAAAAGGACTAACCGGTAAAATTTTTCTGTTTGATTTTCTATATAATACAATAAAAACAAAAGCTGCATTTAATAAAATGGCAACAACAAAACCTAATATTACAATAGTTCCTTCAATGGCCTGTAAAGGAATTACCGCATTTACATGGCCGTTTTTGCGCATCCCAAACTCCACCAATCGCAGAACCGCAGAAATAATAAAGCAGATATTGCAGATGAAAACTATTTTAGAAAAAAAACGCAAGGCTGGTAATTATGAATTAAAAATGTGAATAGTAAATTGCCAAGAGAGAATAGAAAATTATAGACAAATTGCAAGATTTAATTGTCTCCGATCTTTCGTCTTTAATCTCAAATCTTATGTCTAACATTATCTCTTATCCTTACTTTCCTCTGCCCCAACCCAACCAGTCATTTCCATTAGCGTAAAGCATGAGAGATAATAAAATGATCATTCCTGCAATTTGAGCATATTCTAAAAACTTTTCACTTGGCTTTCTACCGGTAACCATTTCTATTAAAGTAAATAAAACATGCCCGCCATCTAGTGCCGGAATAGGCAATAAATTCATAAATGCAAGTACAATAGAAAAGAATGCAGTGATATTCCAAAACTGCTCCCAATCCCACGTATTACCTGAAAAAACAGAACCCATAGATTTAAAACCACCAACACCTTTATATGCACCCGTAGATGGTTGAAATATAAGTTTAAACTGTTGTATATATTCGCCCAGTTTTGTATAAGCCAATTTTACTCCCGCAGGAAAAGCTCTAAAAAAAGAAAAGCTTGTATGCTCTGTTTTAAAATAACCAAGGCTATCCATTTGTTTACTTGAAGGTAGCGTAGGAGCTATTCTTCCCTCATCATTTACTGTAACCGGAAGTATGACAAAAGATCCATTTCTTTCTACCGTTAACGCAACTTCTTTGCTTTTGTGTTGTGAAAAATATGCAGATGCTTCATCTAAAAATTGGACCGGCACAGAATCTACTTTTACAATTCTATCCCACTCTTTTAATCCTGCTTTTTTTGCAGGGGATGTATCTGCTTTTTCAAAACTTCCCATTATGGTTGGAATACGTTGCAACAATAATGGTATTTTTGATCTCTTCTTTTCAACAAGCTGTCCTATAAGACCTACCGGAATAGTTACATTGGTTGGTTTATCATTCCTAAGTACTTCAATATTTCCT
>JANLVW010000083.1:0-4337 GCA_031364205.1 Ferruginibacter sp. | reverse complement strand
CATCTCCGATCCGCAGATATCCGGATGTGATGGTGCACAGGGTTTTGCAAAGCATTATTGATAAAAATTTATTTATTGATAAGGCGATGGAAGAAAAAAATAAACATTGCAGCGATAAGGAACGTGCAGCCATGGAAGCAGAACGTGCAAGTAATAAATACAAGCAGGTAGAGTTTATGCAGCAGTTTTTGGGTGAAGAGTTTGAGGGGGTAATTTCCGGTGTTTCAGGTTTTGGTTTTTGGGTAGAAACTGTTGCCCATAAATGTGAAGGACTTGTAAGCATTAAAGATCTTTCTTTTTACGATGATTTTAAGCAGGATGAAGCTGACTATTCATTGATAGGACTTCGATCAGGAAGACGTTTTAGAATGGGCGACCATGTAACGATAAAAGTTGTAGCTGCCAATTTGGATAAGCGACAGTTGGATTATGAATGGGTGACAGAAGTGGAAGGAAAAGCGAAGCAGGTAAAAGGAAGAGCTTCAAAAGATTCTGCTAAATCAATATTCAAACCACCGGCAAAAAAAGTTATAAAGACAAAATAACAGGTCCCAAATTTTTAATGTACTTGTTTTTACTTTTACGTTAATTGGATAAAAAGATATTTATTATTTAAGTATAAAAATAACCTCCAAAGCGCTAAGATGCTTCATAAATTTAAATGCTTTTGCTTCTTAGAGCAAAAGCGGCTATTAAAAATTCATGCATTCATTTCAGGAATTATCGGCTCAATTTGAAGAAAGATTTAACGTAAGACACTTTCCCACACATCCACAAACTTTATATGATCCGGCACAATATATTCTGGGCATACAAGGAAAAAGGATAAGGCCTGTTTGTGTTTATCTGGCAAATGAATTATTTACCCCGGTAAATAAGGATGCATACCATGCGGGAGCTTCCATAGAATTATTTCATAATTTCAGTTTGATACACGACGATATAATGGACAAGGCTCCATTGCGTAGGGGTATGGAAACGGTGCACCAGAAATATGGCGATAATACAGCCTTACTTGCAGGAGATGTGATGTTTGTTACTGCTTATGAAAACCTTGGAAGAATAAGCCCACGCTACCTTCCAAGAAGCATAGAAATTTTTAATAAAACAGCCAAAGAAGTTTGCGAAGGACAGCAACTGGATATGGATTTTGAAAAAATGCATAATGTTAAGTTTGATGATTATTTAAAAATGATTACCCTAAAAACTTCTGTGCTTGTAGCAGCAAGTCTTCAAATGGGTGCTGTACTCGGCGGCGCAGGTTTAGGCAACCAAGATCATTTATATGAATTCGGTAAAAATCTGGGCATTGCTTTTCAGGTTCAGGATGATTTTTTAGATGCCTTTGGTGATGCAAGCAAAACCGGTAAGCAACAGGGTGGAGATATTCTCGCAAATAAAAAAACATTTTTGCTTATTCATGCTCGTGAATATTGTAGCAATCCAGCTAACACGGAGTTGGATAACTTAATTAAAAATAATACCGCAGATAAAGTTGAAAAAGTTTTACAGATTTATAAAGACTGCAAAGCAGATGATTGGTCTGCAGAATTAAAAGAAAAATATTACAACATTGCCCTCAAGCATTTAGAAGATGTTGCGGTTTTAGATTCCCGCAAGCATGAACTTAAAAAATTAGCTGCAGATTTGATGATGAGAGAAAAATAAAAAATAAATTAGATAATCCAACTTTATTTTAAAATTTTTTTACTTGAGAAGCTGAACTCATTTTTTCATTATTTTTTCTTACTTTTCATACTACTAAATTTAATCGTTCATGAGTAATTCTTTATTCAGAAGAAAAAATATTTCTAATATTTTGAATGAGGCCGGCGATGATAGCCATGGCAGTGGTTTAAAACGTGTACTTACAGTAAAGGATCTTACTTTTTTTGGTATTGCAGCTATACTTGGTGCAGGTAGTTTTAGCAGTTTAGGTTATGCGGTTTTTAATGGAGGTCCTGGTGTGGTTGTACTTTTTGTTATAACAGCAATTGCCTGCGCATTTACAGCATTTTGTTACTCTGAATTTGCCAGCCGTATACCTGTTGCGGGCAGTGCATATACGTATGCTTATGCAAGTTTTGGAGAACTGTTTGCGTGGATAATTGGCTGGGCACTTATTATGGAATATTCCATAGGGAATATATATGTCGCTTACAGCTGGAGCGATTATTTTACTTCATTTCTTGATAAGATTGGTGTTCATTTGCCACAATATTTATCAACAAGTTACATGGAGGCAAAGCATGCCATTGAAGGAGGAAGTACAAAGCCTGAAATACTTGAAGCCTGGAACAATTCTCCGGTTATTGGTTCACTTAAAATTATATTGGATGTACCTGCAATTGTTATCAATGTAATGATTACTTATTTGGTATACCGCGGCATAAAAGAAAGTAGAAATTTTAGCAATGCGATGGTGGTATTAAAACTTATTGCTGTTTTTTTAATTATTGCAGTAGGTGGTTATTTGGTTTTATCTAATGGGCTTACAGGAAATTGGTTTCCTGAAAATACGGAGAAAGTAAGATCGTTTATGCCGAATGGCTTTAGTGGTGTTATGACAGCAGTGGCAAGCGTTTTCTTTGCATATATTGGTTTTGATGCTGTCAGTGTAATGGCAGAAGAAAGCAAAAATCCACAAAGAGATTTACCAAAAAGTATGATTTATTCTTTGGTAATTTGTACCATAATTTACATTTTGCTTACGCTTGTATTATCCGGCGCAGTCGATTATAAAAACTTTGAAGGAATAGGTGATCCACTTGCATTTATTTTTGAAAAACAAAATTTGAATGTGGCCTGGATGCAGTTTTTGGTATCAATTATTGCAGTAATTGCTATGACGAGTGTATTATTGGTATTCCAAATGGGACAGCCACGTATCTGGATGAGTATGAGCCGTGATGGACTGCTACCACCTGCTTTTCAAAAGATTCACAAAAGATTTAAAACGCCATCTTTTGCAACAATTGTAACAGGATTTGTTGTCGGCGTACCTATTTTATTTACAGATAAAACTTTCGTACTCGATTTTACAAGCATTGCAACTTTGTTTGCTTTTGTACTTGTTTGTGGTGGTATATTATTGATTCCCCGTAAAGAAAAACAACCGGGTAAGTTTAATCTGCCTTATATAAATGGTAAAATAATTTTTCCTGCAATGGTAATAGGTGCTGTTATTTTAATTTCCTTTTTTTCAAAAAACTACTTTAACGATAAGCTGGATTTTTCAAAAGAAATGCGGATAGACACAATTTCAAATATATTACCTGCCAACGTTTCAGAAAATGAAGCGTCTGCAAAAAATATTGACAACCTGATAGCTGCCGAAAACATTAGTGAATATGCTTCTTTAAAAGATTCACTTTCCAAAAGAACAACGGCTGGAAGTAAAGTGGCTTATACAAAAATGTTTGTTGCAGATGCCAATACGCAGCAAAGCAAAACAATGAAAGTTTCTGTAATTATTTTTTGGCTTATTTTAATTTCTTTGGCAATAATTACCTTTCTTAAAAACTATTCGTTAATACCTTTACTTGGTGTAACATCATGCCTTTATTTGCTTACAGGTATGACATTGGCTAACTGGCTATGGTTTGGTGGTTGGTTGGGTATTGGTTTAGTTGTTTACTTTTTGTATGGTTATAGAAAAAGTAAATTAGCAGAACCAACTGTATAATTTAAATTTTAGTTCAACCTAAACGGCGCAAAGTAATTTAACTTTGCGCCGTAATATTTTAAAGAATAATAGCTATGAAATACGAAGTAGGTGATAAGATTTTAGTACTTGCTACAGATGAGGAAGGAAAAATAGTGGAACTGATGAATGAAAAAATGGTAATGATTGAAGTGCGGGGTGTAAAATTTCCTGCTTACATGGACCAGATTGATTTTCCATATTTTAAAATGTTTTCCCAGAAAAAGACGATTGAGAAAAAAAATATTTATGTTGATAATATAAAGAGAGAAAAGACTGTGCCCCGAAAAAAAGTAGGGGATGGCGTTTTTCTTAATTTTTTACCGGTGTTTGACAAAGATGTTTTTGATGATGATGTGGTGGAGAAATTAAAAATTTATTTGATCAACCAAAATGAAGAAGGTTATGATTTTAAATATGACCTGGTTTTTAATGGTGAAAGTTCTTTTAGCCTTAAAGGAAATATTAGCGGAATTTCAGAATTTTATTTGCATGATGTAAGTTTTGAAGACATGGGCGATGGGCCAAAATTTGAATTTGATTTTTCGTTGACAAACCCTGATAAAAAGAAAGCTGCAGGACATGAAGTTTTTTACAAATTAAGAAGCAAGCAACTTTTTAATAAAATAGAAGA
>JANLVW010000161.1:0-1147 GCA_031364205.1 Ferruginibacter sp. | reverse complement strand
GAGCGCGCTCTTCAAGCTCTTGCTCTCGAAATCGTAGTTTGTCTGGACTAATCCCAAGCGACAGAAGCCATTCCATACTTTCCACCTTGAGTCTCTCATACCACCCGCTCACGTCATCTGGCGACGTAAAAACCTCCATCTCCATCTGTTCAAATTCACGTGTGCGGAAGATGAAGGGACCAACCTTGATTTCATTTCGAAATGCTTTTCCAATTTGAGCAATCCCAAACGGGACCTTCTGGCGGGCAGTTTGTTGGACGTTTTCAAAATTGACGAAAATCCCCTGTGCTGTTTCTGGGCGCAAATAAATCGTATCCGCCTCATCTGTTACACTTCCTATTTTGGTATTGAACATCAAATTAAATTCTCTGATATCGGTCCAGTTGCAGGTTTTGCTGATGCTGCATTTTATATTGCTGTCTTCTATTAATTTCTTAAGTCCTATAAAATCATTAGCAGCAATTAACACATCCATATTGGCTAATACCTTTTCTGCAAGTTGTTTTTTTTCACCTGCCAATACTGTGTTTCCTTTTGCCGATTGTTCACTGCTAATTACCAATTGCTCCTCTGCAAAACCTTCAATTAAATGATCTACCCGGTATCTTTTATTACTGTCTTTATTGTCAATCATTGGGTCGCTAAAACTATCCACATGCCCGCTTGCCTTCCATACCGTTGGATGCATAAAAATCGCAGCATCAATCCCCACAATATTTTCGTGTAGTTGTGTCATGCTTTTCCACCAGGCATCACGCAGGTTTTTTTTCAGTTGTGCACCCATTTGCCCATAATCATAAACAGCTGCCAGTCCATCGTACAACTCACTGCTCTGAAAAATATAACCGTATTCTTTACAATGCGAAATTATTTCCGCAAAATTGTTTGCTTCATTTGCCATAGCTGCAAATATAAAGATTGATTGGCGGCTCATAAAAATATGCTGCGCATTTTTATTAGCCGGGCAATTTTACAGCAATAGCATCATTTGTGGCAATTATGATTTGTTGTTTTTTTCTTTTTGGGAAAAAGAAAAAAGGAACCACATTTCATCTTTACAGCTATTTTCAACGTCCACTAATTGGGTTTATTTAAGACCTGTTGTTTAACCCAACAATAAATTTATAAAAATGCTAATAGTTAAATT
>JANLVW010000154.1:0-1351 GCA_031364205.1 Ferruginibacter sp. | reverse complement strand
TACTGACCAAAGTTGGGTATGTATCCTTCTATATTATTATCTTCTAAGGCCTGCAGGGCTTCGCCGCTGCTGTAACCCCCATCGGCTAAACATTCTTCTATGGTTAAATTATTTTCTGCAAGATTTTCTATGGTGTTTTTTAATAAGGAAGGCAAACACTGGCTGTCTTTTTTATTTGCATAGTCGCTTTGTATTTGTGTAATAACATGGTGGGCTGTATCTACGGCTACCTGTGCATGATAGTTGAGTTGTCGCGGTTTGCCGGGCTTTACAGATATGCGTGCGTCGGGATCTGTAGTACTGCTGTGTGTATGGTTGCTTACAAATTGTCTTTTCTCATTATCTGAACTTGGCATATCTCTGTAAGCTTTGGCCTGACCCCGGTGTTGGTTGTCTACTACTTTTTTTCGGGCTGCAGATACGGTATTTACAGGCAGGGTATCATGGGCATTTAATTGATCGGTATAATCATCGCCATCGGTTAATATTTCTTTTTCAATTAAGCTTTGCATAGAGGCATTGGCTTTTACCGGAGCACTGACCACTGCCTGTCGTTTGCCTGCTACCATTCCTTTTGCTACGCATTGTTGTAAGATTTGTTTGAAGAGTTTTTTAAATACTTCATCGCCGTATAATTGGCGGGTACGGCTTAAAGTGGAATGCCATGGAAGCGCTTCGTCAAGATCATAGCCAATAAAAAACAACATATCGAGCCGCATAGTGGCGGTGTTAATGATGCGTCTGTCGCTACTAAGATTTTCTAAATAGCCAATAAGTATGAGTTTGAAAAACACGATGGGATCTATACTCACTTGGCCTTCTCGGCCGTAATATTTTAAAGTGGCTTTGCGGAGCCATTCTAAATCAAGTAAGTTCTTTAACTGCCGATAGAAATTATCTTCGGGTACTTTATCGCTCAACTGAAAATTAAGAAATAATTTTTCGCTGTATTCTTTTTTTTCCTGCATGTATAATAAACAACAAAAATCACTCTGGAATTTCGTGTGTTCACATCATGTGAGTATCTTAGTTGTGCAACAAGCACAGTGGGTTTTGTGCAAGTGAGGCTTGAGGTTGTAGCAACCATCAGTAGCAACATAGCAGCTTATGTTCGGGCTTGACCAACATCGCCAAACATTGGTTCTTATTATTTAACTTTATCAAAAGCTAAGCAGCTGTTACGGGTGGAAATGAATTCTAATGCCACATCTGCACAAAGCCCTGTCGTTGTGCAAACGTTAAATAAGCCTTTTATTAAACATTAATCATACTATATGACTAATTCAAAACTAACATTGCCCTTGCTTATAACTGTGTTTAGTTTCTTTTCGACTCATATAGAGGCACAAAG
>JANLVW010000836.1:0-8048 GCA_031364205.1 Ferruginibacter sp. | reverse complement strand
CTGTAGTTCTCCTAATAGAAGTCCTTGTTTTCATTTCCCAACACATAATTGTGAAGCTCCCTCTTTCTTTATTATTTGAACTAAGATGTAACCATTTTCGGTAAAAAAAGAGATTACTTTATCTAATGTAGAATCTATGTTCAATTCAAGTCTTTCACTATATCTTGTAAATACGTGCGCATTGTATACTGACCAGTCCCCTTGAGGTATTTTCTTAAAAACTCTAATTCCTAATTCATGATAATAATAAATCAGGCAACATATATTTACTGAGTCTGTTCCTTTATAAATTCTTTTGGAGGGAGCCTTCGATAAAATGAAAATCCAAGTATTTTTGTTTTTCGATTTAACGGAGTATGCCTTTGGATAAGTATCTAATTTATTAATCTTTAGTTTCATTCTTTCAGTATGATATGACTTCGATAATCTATCGATTAAGTTGTCGGATAAAATATCCCAATCATTTTCGATTTCATTAAAAACTTTTTCGGGGTTCATTGTTTGTACTAGCATAAAAAGTAAAAATTAGTTATTTGTAAGTTGAATATTTCAAATTGTTTAGTTCTCTCCACTTTTGCAAATAAGAACCATTAATAAGAGAACTGCTTAAAAAAAAATTAAACTACTTAAATTTCATATCAACAATTAAAACACTGCATCTTCAACCATTTTAAAAGATTACATGTGCAAATGTTACGATTTTTATGCATTAAATATATAAACTATATATAGGACTATATATGTCTAGCATTTTTACAAATTTATCTAATGAAACCTTTTACAGGAAAGAATTTTAGCCAATATTATCAAATTGTTATGTCTACAATAAAATAATTTGGGGAAATGGATATGACGATTGTTAATTGTAAAATGTAATTTACCATCTCAATTACCCGTATTAAATTATATAACATTTTCCTATGCTTGGGATTTATTGCAGAACTTCAAAAAACCGTGAAGAAAAACACACTATAGATAATCAACGTGATGCAGGTATTGAATGTGCAAATAAATTGGGTATTGGTTATATCATTTATATAGATGATGGTATAAGTGGTACCCTTGATGAAAGTATTCGTGAGGGTCTTTCTGATTTATTTAGAGATATTAAAAAGGGTAATGTTTCTCACGTTTATTGCATTGACCAGTCAAGAATCGAAAGAGATAGTCGTACATGGGATTTCTTTGTAGCTGAATGTCTAAATAATAAAATAAACTATTATCCAGGTGGTTCATTCTTCGACTTAGATAATGGAACAAACAGGATGTTGGCTAAATTGATGAGCATTGTAAATGGATATTATGCTGAAATCACATCGAAGAAGGTTAGATTAGCTAATGCAAGTAAGGCTGCCGTAGGAAAAACTCATGGTATGAAGCCTTATGGTTATAAGAAAGGAGCAGACAATAAATATGAGATTTATGAAGAAGAAGCAAAGTATGTGAAGCGAATGTTTGAATTATCACTTAAAGGTATCGGAGCCTATTCTATCGCAAATGAATTTAATGCAGAAGGTGTTCCTACTAAATTTAGTCTCAATTTTTCTGGCGAAATAACCAGAAAAGATAAATACACAAAGAATAAAATCAAGTTTCAAAAAAGCAACGTTAAATGGCGTGGCAATGTAATCAGCGACATGCTGAAAAACAAAATGTATAAGGGTATCCGAGAGTGGAACCGACACGAAGATAAAATTACATACAAAAACGAAACTTTAGTTAAAACCAAAGTACCTGTTGAGCTAATTATCTATAAAGATATACCTGTGATTATTAAACCAGAATTGTGGGAGGCGGTCAATGCTAATTTAGAAAATAACAAGAAGAATACTGGAAGGAAAGAACAATACCGCTATTTACTCAATGGACTAATATCATGTGCACATTGTAAAGATGAAGTGTTAGGAAAAAAAAGACCTAAAGGAAGCGATAATTCCTATAAATGTAAAGGGAAAAGGCCTCCTCATAAAAGCTGTAAAGACAGCAGAGGTTTATCATTGTCAAAGCTTGAAACTTTTATTGTTCAACATCTTTTTAATTCCAAAGAGTTAAAAAAACTTTTGGTGGAAGCGCCTAAAAATGCTGGCGAATCAATTAAACTTAGAAAAGAAAAGGAAAAGAAAGAAAAGGAGAAAGTTGAAGCTACTAAGGCTGTTGCCCATTTTGAAAAGTTATTGAAGAATCCTAATCTTAAGGATATTGACACCTTTATTAATAGTTACATTAGTTCTAAGAATAAATTAGTAGCGATTGAGAATCATCTACAATCTTTAATTTCCCAGATTGCAGAAGTAGAAAACGATTCTAGAAATAATCGAACAAAGTCAAATATTGAAAGTTACACCCAAGGAATTGAATTTGACGAACTAAAAAAGATAATACATTTTTTGATTGAAAAGATAGTTATTCATCATACCAAAGAAACTAAATCTGGGTACTTTTTGATTTTAATTAAGTATAGATTTTACGACGAACAATCAATATTCTTAACCAATTGGCAAGCCTTAAGATGGACTTGGGTTAATCACTATAGAGGAGCTGCCTACAACCAGCAAAATATAGATGAGGATTATAAATTAGCGACTTATCTAGCTAAGAATATTGGGGAAAAGATGGAGGCAAGGAAGGATTTTGTGGGCTTTGAGTCGACCTCTATGATGGCTGAAGAAATAATTCTTAATCCAGTAGAATTATTGAACTTCGATTAAACAATCTACCTACTACCTTAATTACCTGAACCTACATGTACCTACGTTGGATGGTGAGGAATGACAACAAAGGCGTAGATTTTGGGATATGGAAAGCCATATCGCCTTCGCAATTAATAATACCTTTAGATTTGCATGTGGCAAGGGTGGCAAGACATTTTGGACTTTTAAAGAGAAAACCTACTGATTGGCTTGCAGCCGTAGAACTGACTGAGACCATGAAAACACTGGATAAAAAAGATCCCTCAAAATACGATTTTGCACTTTTCGCATTGGGCGTTTTAGAAAAATTCTAATTATGAATAATGAAATAGTTCATATAGTAAATGATTCATTCAATTTACAGTCAAACGAAAATAATTTTATAGATTTTCTCACTGAAAAAATAAATTTCCTAATAGTAAATGATTTTAATAAACTCATTTTTATTCTATATCGAGCAGATATTAACGAACAAAAACTAAACAGACTTCTTGCAGAAAATAAAAAGGAAGATGCTGCCAAAATAATAGCTGCACTCTTTATACAGAGACAACTTGAAAAAATAAAGTCTAGAGAAGAGAATTCTTCAAAAACAAACAACGATACTCAAGAGGAACGCTGGTAATCTAAAGAATTATGCAGATTTCTTAGTATACATTAGTTCTTTTACTTTATGTACATCTTCTTTTTCTTTTTTTAAATCGAACATTGTTCCAAATACATGATCCCACAAAGTACTGCTAACTCCAAAACCCATATCAGAATGTTTGTAATGATGAAGGTGATGGTTTCTCCATAAACCTTTCATCCATTTAAAAGGAGGATTCCATGCATGTATTGCGAAATGCATAGTCCCATAAATCAAATATCCCAGCATAAAACCAGGAAAAAAAGCAAATACATTTTTACCCATTATTAAAAAGAATAGAAAGAAAAACATTGATGCTAGAATCAAGCTTGGCGCAGCGGGCATAAACAATCTTTCTTTATCCCTTGGGTACTCATGGTGATTACCATGCAATACATAATTAATTCTTTTGCCTTTTTCTGTTTCAGGATGATAATGAAAAGCGAAACGATGTAATATGTACTCTGTAAGTGTCCAGAAAACAATGCCACTAAAATAAATAAGAAAAACATTTATTCCTGAAAATTCCAAATATTTAATAGAGTAGTAGGGTAAAAATATCAATATCGGCAAATACATACCCCATATAACAAGAGGATGAGTTTTGGTGAGATATTCTAAATAACCGTTTCTAAATATTTGCGCCTGACCCTTATTATGTATTTTTTGAAATTCCATGTAATAATTTAATATAGTGTAAATATACAAAATCCTTTTTTTTAAAGAGTTTGGAAGTCTAAATTTGTCATTCTTAATATGGAAAATTAAATAACAATTTTAGTTCCATTTTCTTTTTTAAATAAAATAATCCCATGAAATTAATAACCTATCTTAAAAATGATCACGAACAACTAGCATTAATAATCAATGGCAAGATCTACGATACGGATAAACTTCATCCGGATTTACCTATTAGCATGTCTATGTTTTTAAATTATTGGGAAGATGTTTTCCCCCTTGCCCAGGCTGCGGAAAGGAAAGTGAAAGATGGTGGGTATCAAAATAAATCTTACGGAGATTATGCTGATGCAGAAATTATTGCTCCTGTACCCAATCCCACAAGTTGCCGTGATGGATATGCTTTTCGGCAGCATGTAGCTTCGGCAAGGCGAAACAGAAATGTAGAAATGATTCCTGAATTTGACCAGTATCCGATATTTTATTTTACCAACCACAACAGCATTCAAGGACCCGGAAATATTATTTGCATGCCTGATCATTTTGAGAAACTTGATTTTGAACTGGAAGCTGCCATTGTTGTAAGCAAGCATGCAAAAAATATCAAAGCTGCAGAAGCAGATGAATATATAGCCGGTTTAATGATTATGAATGATATGAGTGCAAGGCGTTTGCAAATGGAAGAAATGTTGCTAAATCTTGGCCCGGCAAAAGGAAAAGATTTTTCTACAGCCATTGGCCCAATGCTGGTTACGCTCGATGAATTGCAACCATTTGAAGTACCCTGCAAAGAAGGACATACAGGCAAAAGCTGGAATTTAAAAATGACCTGTAAAGTAAATGGCATCCAGGTTAGCGAAGGAAACCTTGCTGATATGGACTGGACCTTTGCAGAAATACTGGAGCGATGCGCTTATGGTGTAAACCTTTATGCGGGCGATGTAATTGGTAGCGGAACTGTAGGCACAGGATGTTTTTTAGAGTTGAACGGTACAGGAAAATTAAACAATGCTGATTATACAGAGCAATGGCTGCAACATGGAGATGTGGTAGAAATGGAAATTGATGGATTGGGGTTGTTGAAGAATACGATTGTTGCAGAGGAAACGGATTTTTCAATACTGGCATTGAAGAAAATTACGAGTTAGAAGTTACTAGTTGTGGGGTTGAAGTATTTTACCATATTGTTAGATTAAAATAGATATAAATTATGGCAACTATATTATCTTTTGAAGATTTGGAAATATGGAAGAAGGCACAAGAGTTGGCCACCATGGTTTATAGATTATGCGAATTAAATGAAAAAATTAGTAGAGACTTTTCTTTTAAAGATCAAATAAAAAGAGCAGCGTTGTCAGTATCAAATAATATTGCAGAAGGTTTTGAATATAGTAACAATTCGGATTTTCACCGTTTTTTAAGAATCAGCAAAGGCTCTTGTGGAGAAGTAAGAAATTGCCTTTTATTCTCTATTAAAATAAATTATTGTTCAACTGAGGAAATATTAGATTCCCTTGAAATTTCGAAAGCTTTAAGCAGGCAGATTGGTGCCACGATGAAATATTTAAGGCAAAAGATCATGGATAAAAAACTTACTTCAAAAACAATCAAGCCCTAAACCCGTAACTTTTAACTCGCAACTCGTAACTATGTTCACCCTTAATCTCTCCACCCTTTCCCCGGCTGATGTACAAAGTTACCTTCAGCATGCAATTGCGCCCAGGCCGATTTGTTTTGCCTCTACCATTGATAAGGAAGGAAATGTAAACTTATCTCCGTTTAGTTTTTTTAACCTTTTTTCATCCAACCCTCCAATAGTTATTTTTTAGCCGTCAAGGCGAGTAAGAGACAATAGCACCAAGCACACTTTGCAAAATGTATTCGAGGTGCCAGAGGTGGTAATTAATATGGTTGATTACGTTATGGTACAGCAAATGTCGCTGGCCAGTTGCGAGTTTTCAAAAACAGAAAACGAATTTATAAAAGCAGGATTTACGGCAGAAGATGCAACATTGGTAAAACCTCCAATGGTTAAAGAAAGCAAAGTAAAACTGGAATGTAAAGTGATTGAGGTAAAAGCGCTTGGCTCAGAAGGCGGTGCCGGAAACCTTGTAATATGCGAAGTGCTTAACATGCACATTGATGAAAGTATACTCGACAATGATAATAGAATTGATCAGACAAAATATAATTTGGTTGCCCGCCTTGGTGGTGACTGGTACTGCAAAATTTCGAATGAAAATTTATTTAAAGTTGCAAAGCCCAATATCAAAATTGGTATTGGTATAGATTCACTCCCTGCAGCAATTCGGAACAGCAAAATACTTTCGGGAAATCATTTAGGGCAACTGGCCAACGTAAATGAATTACCGTTAATTAATTCTGCATTTGAAAATGAAACTTTAAAACAAATCGTGCAATATTTTAATCTGGACCTAAAGGAAATGGAAACAGAGACACATAAACTGGCTGCATCACTTTTAAATGAAGATGATACTTATTCTGCATGGCAGGTTTTATTAGCAAATGATATTATTTAACTTTTACAACACATAAGCAAACATTTACATTGATATTTTTTTTCATAATGAAAATATTAACGCTTTTACTTCTCCCATATCTTTCTTTAGCTCATTTAAAACCTGCTTATAAAAATCTTGCATTTGATGGTGGAGAGCTTAGAGGCATTGCTTATACCGGAGCTTTTAAAGTCCTTGAAGAAAATGGCACCATGCAAAAGATAGAAAATATTGCGGGTTCTTCAGCAGATGCCTTGCAGGGTTTATGATTGCAATAGGTTATGAAGCAGGTGAAATCGACAGTATTTTAATGTCGTTTAAGTTTCAAAAAATTAATGATGGTAAAGGGGTTTAATTGGAAAATATTAAAGAATAAAAAGAAAGTTTGGCATGTACAAAGGCGATAAATATGAAATTTGGTTAAAGGAAATGCTGATAAAAAAAAGCGGAAATGCAGACCTTACTTTTATGGAATTGCACCAATTAAAATTGAAAAACAAAAATTATAAAGATCTTTTTTTGTACCGGAACAAATATCAGCAAGCAGCGGCTGTAAGTTTTCTCTTATAAAACCTCACCCCCTTTTTCTGTAGCTACTGCAGTAAGAATAAGTGGCGGTGTGCCACTGTACTTTACACCCATTGCATTAAATGATTCTCTGCAAAAAATACAAACGGGAGATACATCTGCTTACATTAATTATTATGTTGATGGTGGTATGCTATGCAATTATCCGATCAATATGTTTGACAGTTGCAAACATGGAGAGATGCCGCTGTTATGCAACGATCTTATTTTTAACCCGGAAACTTTAGGCATAAAATTGGAACGAAATGAACAAATAGATTTATTTCTTAAAAATTCCATTGAAATACCGCCTTATCAACCTAAAAAAATAAGTGATTACCTCGCTGCATTTGCAAATCTTTTAATTGAAACAATGGCGAGAAAATATCCCGGATTGCTCAACGAAAAAGGAAGAAGCATTTATATAAATTATGGAAATTTTAATCCGAAAGTAAAAAAAGTAAGTATCAAAAATAAAAGAATGTTGTATGAAAATGGAAGAGCGGGTGCTCTCCAATTTTTTAAACTTCAACATCATTTAACTCCATAAAAAAATGCTGCAAATTTTATAAGTCTGCAGCATTTTTTATTTATAATTTGCCTTATCTGTATGCGCCACCAAAAACCTTCCTTAAAACATCTGTAGTTCTTGCGGCAAAGTTTGTCCGTATATTAATTTCTTCTTTTGCAATTAAATTAAACAAAGCATCAGTAGCTTTTTGCGTAACATAACTCGTAAGATCTGGGTTAAGCCTTTTAAAAGTTGTAGGAAAATTATTATACTTCGTAACCATATCACCATAATATTTTGTAGCATCAACTTTTTGTAAAGAAGATTCAATCACAGGTCTAAATGCTGCTAATAATTTTGCAGTTGTTTTTTCTCTAAAAAAATGTGTTGCGCTTGTATCTCCATTTCTTACCAATCCAATGGCATCGGTAAGTGTCATATTTTTTATAGCGTCA
>JANLVW010000830.1:0-1146 GCA_031364205.1 Ferruginibacter sp. | reverse complement strand
GTAATTAGTATTATTGTGTATTTAAAACAGTCAAACTGTTTTTTTTGATGTTTAGATTCTGGTACATGCGGTGCATAACCTGTAAATGTGGTAAAGTGAGTACAGATAGTATGATAAGCAAGGCAAAAAGCATATTCATATCCGGTAAAAAATAATTCAAAACAAAAAATATCATAAACATTCCACCCAACGCCAAAAGACTAAAAAGAATACTTTTATTACATATAATTGCAAATTTTTTATCGTTGTTAAATGATTTAAAATAGAAAAATATATTTCTTACCGAAAGAATTGAGTGCCACAGAGCAAAATAAAAGGTAAATGCCATCAACAAGGGTAACAAAGTTATAATGGCTAATAAAACGATAAGCCTAACAAGTTGTGGTAAGGTAACTTCTATATTGTCAATTGACTTTTGGTATACAATTGCTACAATAAATATAAAGCCCAAAGTCATAATAATAAGGTAACGATTGGCTTCTAATAGCAAGTATAAATCACTGTTTTCAACAAAGTTTTTAATAACCGGGAGAGTATCTTTTATTTGGGGAAGGTGTACAAGTAACAATACACCGAGAATAAATGCGCCGTAAGCAAAATATAAAACACCTGCTTTTTTTTTGGTTTTTAGCAAACTAGCCATATCTGTTTCGCCAAAATGATAAACAGAGAATACCATAAAAATTGAAAATGCTACCCACGGGAAAATCCAGATAAGCGAAAAAGAAAAAAGCCTGAATAAATAAAGTGTTACGAATTTTTTTATAGAAAAATTTTGTTTTAAGGCATTTTTGGTTTGTTCATCTACTAAAAAATCTAAAGCGCCATGAGGTACACCTACTAAAATTACCAATGTAAGTAAAATAACCATCTGAACTTTTGAGTCAATTGGAAAAATGTAATAATGAGTAATCAAAAGCAACCCTCCCAAAATTAGCAGGATAGATTCTGTATTAATATGATTTGTAGCTATTGATCTTTTCATTCAATTATAGTTTTGGCAATTAAAACTGAATTTTTAAATTTGGGAAAATTATTTTTATTTTTCTTCCTAATTAATTGATAATAAACTAATTATAAAATTATTCTTTTTTTTAATAAAAATACTTTTAAAAAATATGTTATTAGAATGTGAAAGTACTAATT
>JANLVW010000140.1:0-2380 GCA_031364205.1 Ferruginibacter sp. | reverse complement strand
TTGCGACGAATACAATGTTTTATTAATTGCAGATGAAATACAAACGGGCTTATGCCGAACTGGTAAAATGCTGGCATGCGATCATGAAAATGTACGGCCTGATATGTTGATACTGGGCAAAGCTTTAAGTGGTGGCGTATTACCTGTTAGTGCGGTATTATGCAATGATGAAATCATGATGACCATCAAGCCTGGTGAGCATGGCAGTACATATGGTGGCAACCCATTAGCATGTGCAGTGGCCATAGCAGCTCTTAATGTTTTAAAAGATGAAAAAATGGCAGAGAATGCTCAGGCAATGGGCAAATTATTTAGATCAGCATTGCACAAAATTGAATCGCCATTTATAAAAACAATACGTGGCAAAGGCTTACTTAATGCAATTGTTATTGAGCATAAAAATAAAGATGCAGCCTGGGATCTTTGCATGGAAATGAAACAAAACGGTTTGCTGGCAAAACCAACACATGGTGATAAAATAAGATTTGCACCACCCTTATTAATTACCTTGGAAGAAGTTGCAAATGCCGTAAACATCATTCACGAAAGCCTTCATATATTAGCATAAAAAATGGATACTCATCTGCATCATAATGAACATAAGGAACACCACATGCGCAGTTCAGATTTTTTGCGGGATGTTGTAATAGGTATGAGTGATGGACTGACTGTACCCTTTGCATTGGCTGCGGGTTTAAGCGGAGCAGTAGACAACAGCAGTATAATAGTTATAGCAGGCATTGCAGAAATTGCTGCAGGAAGTATTGCTATGGGCTTGGGTGGTTATCTTTCAGGCAAAACCGAACAGGATCATTATAAAAACGAAGAGAAAAGAGAACAAAACGAAGTAGAAACACTACGGCATATTGAAATTGAAGAAACGAAAGAATTTTTTGCGAATATTGGCTTAAGCAAAGAAATACAGGAACAGGCCACCGAAGAAATTTCAAAAGACAAAGACCGTTGGGTAGAGTTTATGATGAAGTATGAACTGGGGTTAGATAAGCCCGATCCTAAACGAGCCACAAAATCTGCATTAAACATTGGCATTTCTTACATAGTAGGCGGGATAATTCCGCTTAGTCCATACTTTTTTATAGCAGATTCAAAAGAAGCGCTTCAATTTTCTGTAGTGGCTACCCTTATTTGTCTGTTTATTTTCGGCTTCTTTAAAAGTAAATTAACGGGTGTAAATCCTCTTTGGGGAGCCATAAGAGTAACGCTCATAGGTGCTATTGCTGCTTCTGCAGCTTTTGGTATAGCAAGTTTATTTGAGCATTAATGTGTCTTTAATTTCAAAAGATTTTTACACAGGCTGAAAAAAGATAAACTGCTGTATGGCTGCCGGATAGTAATGAAAATACTTTTATGAAGAACGAATAAAAGATTGTAATGCATAGCCGGAACAAATACTCACCTAAGCTGAGGATGTTTACAGCCCCAAAATACTCCTAAGTTTAATTTTATAAAATTTACTTTTTCATCTTCATGGCATTAAACTTGTCTTAAAAGATAATCGCAAATTTTTACGGGTTTTACCCACTACTTTTGCCAAATTGACGAACTAAATTTATTTGATGACTAAGAATTTTTTTTTACAGGGGCAGGAAGATGATATGGAATTTATGCCCATTATACCACTTACAGAAGATGAAGACGGAAATGGTGATGAACAGGAACTTCCGGATGAATTACCTATACTTCCATTAAGAAATACAGTGCTTTTTCCCGGTGTAGTTATACCTATAACTGTTGGCCGAGATAAGAGTATTAAGGCCGTAACAGACGCTTATAAGGCTGACAAAATGGTAGGAGTGGTTGCGCAAAAAGACAGCAATATTGAGGAGCCTCAAATTGCAGATCTTGAAAGAATAGGGACAGTTGCAAAACTTGTAAAGTTGATAAAAATGCCTGATGGTGGCACGACCATTATTATACAGGGGCGCAAAAGATTTGAGCTACAGGAAGTAACTTCTGAAGAGCCGTATTTTAAAGCTAAAATTAAAATACTGGATGAAAATAAACATAAAGGTGATGCTGATTTAGATGCGTTGGTAGGCAGTGTAAAGGATCTTGCTGCGCAGATAATTAGTCTCTCTCCTAATATACCGAGCGAAGCGGGTATTATTCTTAAAAATATTGAAAATCCTTCTTTTCTTATACATTTTGTAAGCAGCAATTTAAACTGCGATTTAAAAGAAAAGCAAAAACTGCTAGAAATTAGTGATTTAAAAGAACGTGCGGAACTGTTAATGAACCTTATGCATACCGAACTTCAATATGCAGAATTAAAAAACAAGGTTACGACCAAAACTCGTGCAGAGCTTGATAAGCAACAGCGGGAGTATTTTTTGCAGCAGCAAATGAAAGCCATAAAAGA
>JANLVW010000786.1:0-4578 GCA_031364205.1 Ferruginibacter sp. | reverse complement strand
CCATGCACCAGGTGTAACGGTTGTAGCATTGCTACCATCTGCAGGCCCTGTGCCACCGCCAATCATTGTGGTAATACCACTGAACAATGCATGGTCAATTTGTTGCGGACAAATAAAATGAATATGTGTATCTATACCACCGGCAGTTGCAATTAAACCTGAACCCCCATGCACTTCTGTGCTCGCCCCAATGATCATATTTTCTGTGATACCGTCCATCGTATCTGGATTACCGGCTTTACCTATGCCTATAATTTTCCCACCTTTTATTCCAATATCGGCTTTTACAATTCCCCAATGGTCAATAACAATAACACTGGTAATAACAAAATCTAATACTCCTTCATTTCGAGTGGCGGTAGCCGATTGTGCCATGCCATCACGTATCGTTTTCCCTCCGCCAAATTTTGCTTCATCCCCATAAACGGTATAATCTTTTTCTATCTCAATAAACAATTCAGTATCTGCAAGGCGTACTTTATCACCCGTTGTTGGGCCGTACATGTTTGCGTATTTTATTCTGTTAATTTCCATTGATAAGAAATATTGAATAGGGAATTATTAATAAGGTTTATTTTTAAAATTATTTTCCTCGGCCTTTTTAAGCGCTGTCTTTTTATTTGTTTCGTTTATACCTCCATCTACCAAATTATTAAAGCCGAATATTTTTTTATTACCTCCAAACTCTACCAGCTCACATACTTTTTCTTCGCCAGGTTCAAAACGCACAGCTGTTGCTGAAGCTATGTTTAAGCGCATGCCGTAGGCTTTATTTCTATCAAATTCCATTTGCTTATTTACTTCAAAAAAATGGAAATGCGAACCAATTTGTACCGGTCTATCCCCTGTGTTTACTACAACTATTTTTATAGTTCTTCTGCCAGCATTGCATTGAATGCTTTCATTTTTTAAAAAATATTCACCGGGAATCATATGTTTAGATATTTAATTCTATTTAGCGAATTGGGTCATGTACAGTTACTAATTTTGTCCCATCTGGGAAAGTACCTTCCACCTGTATATCTTGTATCATTTCGGCAACCCCGGGCATTACATCTTCTTTTGTGAGAATAGTGGCACCATACTGCATTAATGTTGCAACAGTTTTACCATCCCGAATTTCTTCCTGCAAACGAGAACTTATTAATGCAATTGCTTCAGGATAATTTAATTTTAGGCCTCTTGCTTTTCGTTTTTCCGCCAATTCGCCAGCTACATGTAAAAGCAATTTTTCAGTTTCCCGAGCTGTTAAATGCATATTCTTTTTGAAATAAAGTTAATTAAAGAAATGTATTTTACGAAATGGCTAATTAAACGAGTATATTCTTTAAAATGTTACCTAATAATAATTTAACGTTACAAAATAAAACAGCGCCCTTTTACAAACACGCTTTAAAATCACATTGCTTAACCTGCAATATTATTACTTCATTTTCCATTTTAAATTTTCATCAATAGCATCTAAAAATTCTTCTGTATATAAATAATGGGTACCGTGTTCTACTTTGTTGCCATGAATACATACAGCCAGATCTTTTGTCATTTTGCCACTTTCAACCGTTTCTACACAAACCTTTTCGAGGTTTTCACAGAAGTCTATAAGTGGCTGGTTGTTGTCTAATTTTCCACGGAATGCCAATCCTCTTGTCCAGGCAAAAATAGATGCAATAGGATTTGTAGAAGTTGGCTTGCCTTTTTGATAATCCCTAAAATGACGGGTTACAGTACCATGCGCAGCTTCTGATTCCATCGTATTACCATCGGGTGTTATTAATACAGAAGTCATTAAACCCAAACTACCAAAGCCTTGTGCTACTGTATCGCTTTGCACATCTCCATCATAATTTTTACAGGCCCATACAAAATTGCCATTCCACTTTAATGCGCTCGCAACCATGTCATCAATTAAGCGATGCTCGTAAGTAATTCCTGCTTCAGCATATTTTGCTTTAAATTCATTTTGATAAACTTCTTCAAAAATATCTTTAAAGCGTCCGTCATATTTTTTTAAAATTGTATTTTTTGTAGATAAATACAAAGGCCATTTTTTGCTCAATGCCATATTTAAACAACTGCGTGCAAAACCGTAAATACTTTCATCCACATTGTACATTGCCATTGCTACGCCATCACCTTTAAAATTATAAACTTCAAAAATCTGTGCTTCTCCTCCGTCTTCCGGTGTAAAAGTCATCGTTAATTTTCCTTTGCCTTTTATTACTGTATCTGTTGCACGGTACTGGTCTCCAAAAGCATGACGTCCCACAATTATTGGTGCCGTCCAGTTAGTAACTAAACGGGGTACATTTTGCATGACGATCGGCTCACGAAACACAGTACCATCTAAAATATTGCGGATGGTTCCGTTAGGTGATTTCCACATCTGTTTCAGTTTAAATTCTTCTACCCGCTGCTCATCAGGAGTGATGGTTGCACATTTTATACCTACACCACATGCCTTGATTGCATTAGCTGCATCAATAGTTACCTGATCATTTGTTTTGTCTCTGTATTCCATTCCCAAATCAAAATATTGAATAGGCACTTCCAAATATGGAAGTATTAGTTTGTCTTTAATAAATTTCCAAATGATCCTTGTCATTTCATCTCCATCCAGTTCTACTACTGGGTTCGCAACCTGTATCTTACTCATAAATAAATTACTTTTTGTTCAAAAATACGATAAAAGAAGTTTTAAACTATTCAATGCACATCTATGCGTTTTTGCAAGAATTTATTAACACCGTGAAATGTATAAATTGGTTACATTCAAGTAAATTTTTAAACCATTTAAATTAGAAATCATGACTACACAGGAAGTTGCTGACAAATTTATGGAAATGGCAAACCATGGTAAATACAACGAAATTCAGGATGAATTGTTTGCAGAAAACTGCATAAGCATTGAACCTGCAAATAGTCCCGGTATTAATAAAGTAGAAGGCTTAAATGCTATAAAAGAAAAGGGCAGAAAATTTAATGAAGCAATTGAAGAAATGCATGGCGGTTATACCGGAAATGCAATAGTTGCAGGAAATCATTTTGCGGTGACAATGGGTATGGATGCAACTATGAAGGGAACCGGACGAATGAAAATGGATGAGGTTGCCGTTTATGAAGTAAAAGATGGAAAAATAATTAAAGAGCAGTTTTTCTTTTAAAAAATAAACCCGGCAACATCTATCAGTTGATTGCCGGGTTTACAATAAGTTAAATGGTTGGATTGCTTTTATAAATTCCTGATAATCTCATCTGCAAATTCACTGGTTTTTAAAAGCGTTCCTTCTTTCATTAAATTATAAAAATCTATTGTTACCGTTTTATTGCGAATGGTTTTGCCAACGGCATTTGTAATAAGATCTGCAGCATCTCTCCAACCCATATATTCTAACATCATAACACCACTAAGAATCACTGACGAAGGATTCATGGTATTTGTATTTGCAAAACGTGGAGCCGTGCCATGTGTTGCCTCAAAAACTGCATGCCCGGTAAGATAATTGATATTTGCACCCGGTGCTATACCAATACCGCCAACCTGTGCTGCCAGTGCATCAGAAATATAATCGCCGTTTAAATTAAGGGTTGCAATTACAGAATAATCCTGCGGAGCCAGTAAAGCCTGTTGTAAAAAATTATCTGCAATAGCATCTTTAATAATTACTTTGCCACCCACTGCACTTATTTTCATTTCTTCATTAGCAACGGCTTCACCACTTTCTTTTTTGGTTTTTTCCCATTGCTGCCATGTGTAAACCTGTCCGCCAAACTCTCTTTCTGCAAGCTCATAACCCCATTGTTTAAAAGCACCTTCAGTATATTTCATAATATTACCTTTATGTACAATGGTAACACTTGGCAATTTATGTTCAATGGCAAATTCTATTGCAGAGCGTATCAATCTTTCACTTCCATCTTTACTTACGGGCTTAATCCCAAGCGAGGTCGTTTCAGGAAAACGAAAAGCTTTTACACCTAATTCATCTACCAAAAATTTCAACAATTTTGTACATTCCTGCGTACCAGTCATAAATTCTATACCCGCATAAATGTCTTCTGTATTTTCTCTAAAAATAGTCATGCTCACTTTCTCAGGTTGCCACATCGGCGAAGGTGTTCCTTCAAAATATTTTACAGGACGAAGACAAACATACAGATCCAACTCCTGTCTGAGCGCAACATTTAAACTGCGAATACCGCCACCAACAGGCGTTGTAAGTGGTCCTTTAATAGACAACAAATAATCTTTAAATGCCTGCATAGTTTCTTCAGGCATCCAACTGCCGGTTGCTTTAAATGCTTCTTCGCCGGCTAGTACTTTTAACCATTCAATTTTTTTTTCGCCACCATAAGCTTTCTGCACTGCTGCATTAAACACCCGCACACTCGCTTTCCAAATATCGGGACCAATACCATCGCCTTCAATAAACGGGATAGTTGGGTTATTAGGAACGGTAAGTACACCGTTTTGCATTGTTATTTTTTCAGACATATTTATTAAGTATTTAGTATTGAGATATAAGAATTAATTCTTTTATTAAATCTTGTGTCTGATATCTTGATTGTTTTTTGTCCAGG
>JANLVW010000721.1:0-1285 GCA_031364205.1 Ferruginibacter sp. | reverse complement strand
ATTACAACTTATTCACCTCTGCGACATTGGAAAGTGGGCAAAGGTCATAAACTTGCCGTCCTTGGTTTAGGTGGGTTAGGGCATATGGCCGTGAAATTTGGTGTATCATTTGGCGCTGATGTGACAGTATTGAGTACTTCGGCTTCAAAAGAAGAAGCAGCAAAAGCTTTGGGTGCTCATCATTTTATTGTAACAAAAGATAAAGAACAGGTTGCATCCGTGAAAAATTCATTCGATTTTATTTTAGATACTGTATCAGCTGAACATGATATGAATATGTATCTTGGAATGCTTAAAACTAATGGTGTACATATTTGTGTTGGCGCACCTTCAAATCCTCATAAAATTTCTGCTTTTGCACTTATTGGCGGCAGAAAAAGTGTTGCAGGCTCAGGTATTGGTGGTATTGCAGAAACACAGGAAATGCTTGACTATTGCGCAGAACACAACATTGTTTCAGATATTGAAATGATCGATATAAAAGACATCACCGAATCTTATGCAAGAATGCTGAAGGGTGATGTTCGCTACAGATTTGTTATTGATGTTTCAACGATATAAATTTTATTTATCAGTAAAATCCCCTTTGAAAATTTCAAAGGGGATTTTTTTAATTTAAAAAGTGTTTTTAAATTAGCTTATCATCTTTCCAATTTAAAATTTTTATCTGTTGCCGGTCTTGTTGCCGCATTAGCAACTTTGTATCCCGTTCTGTACATCCAGTCTGCCATTTTTTTTAATTTGGCATAATTAATATTTTGAGCATTATCCTGAGGCGTGTGGTAATCAGGATGCAAAAGAGTTGTGTACATAAGTGCCGGAATTCCTAACCTGGCGTATGGCAAATGATCACTTCTAAAATACCAGCCTTCTACATGGGTAACTTTATCCCACGATGAATCAAGTATAAATTTAGGACCTTCCTTGTTGGCTGCAAATGCCATATTTACAAGCTCTATAGAATTTCTATGCGGAGGAATGCTTCCTAAAATTGTTGCACTGTCAATATTGTTTCTACCAATCATATCACCGTTTAAAACCGTAACAATAGATTTTATTGGTACAGTGGGATGTTGTTAATAATATTTAGACCCCAACAAACCTCTTTCTTCTGCACCATGTATAACAAATAATACAGAACGCTTTGCAGGAAATTTTATAAACGCCCTTGCATTTGCGAGCATGGCAACATGTACACTTCCGTTATCATCTGCACCGTAAAAAATAGAATCATTCTTAATTTCATTTCTAATACCATGTGCATCTGTATGACCACTGTATAATA
>JANLVW010000693.1:0-2189 GCA_031364205.1 Ferruginibacter sp. | reverse complement strand
CTTTTATGAAAATGGTACACCTTTTCGTCGGCCTTCCACATTTCGGACGAAGCCGCATCCAGCGCTATACCAATTTGTTCGCCTGCTTTGTAACCTGCAGCCTCAATAGCCAGCAATACAGTTTCAATCGCTTCTTCATTGCTTTGAATGTTTGGTGCAAAACCACCTTCATCGCCCACGTTCGTACTGTATCCTTTTTTCTTAAGTACGGTTTTAAGCGCATGAAAAATCTCAACACCCCATTGCAAACCTTCACTAAAAGTTTTGGCGCCCACTGGCATTACCATAAATTCTTGAAAATCTATTTTATTATCTGCATGCGCCCCACCGTTTAAAATGTTCATCATCGGGATAGGCAAAATCTTAGCATTTGTCCCGCCAATATATCTGTACAATGGTAAATTAGCCTCCAATGCTGCGGCTTTCGCAACTGCTAGGCTTACTGCCAACATTGCATTTGCGCCTAATTTACTTTTGTTTGCAGTACCATCAAGCTCACACATCATGACATCAATTCCGGTTTGATCAGCAACATCCCAGCCAACAAGGGTTTCGGCTAAAATTGTATTTACATTATTTACAGCTTTTAAAACCGATTTGCCGCCGTAGTAATTTTTTTTATTGTCACGCAATTCAACTGCTTCATGTATGCCAGTGCTTGCGCCACTTGGTACAGCTGCACGACCCAGTCTTTCGTTTTCTGTAAGAATATCTACTTCTACTGTAGGGTTACCCCGGCTGTCTAAAATTTGGCGGGCATAAATGGATGCGATGTAGCTCATTTCTGTTGAATAGGTTTTTGAAGTTTAAGGGCAATGAAGATAAAAGATACCCTTTTAATATTTCAAATTTATAAATAAAATTTGGTTTCTGATTATCGAAAATATGAGCATCATACAGAAGTAGTTAAACCCCTAAACACATCTTCCAGGCTGTTGTTTTGGTTTTGCAGCGAAACGATGTTTAAGTTTTTATCGATGCTCAACTTAAGTATTTGTTTGCGCAGGTTTTCAGCATCGTTTGTTTGAATGCGAAAAGTATTTCCGTTAGAAGATATATTTATGGCGGCCTGTAAATTTTGAAGATCATTTATATCGATATCTTCCTGAAAAGTTACACTAACAAACTGTTGCCCTGCTTTTGCAAGCTGTAAGTTTTGCAGGCTGTCGTCTGCTACTATATCTCCTTTGTTGATGATGATTACCCGATCGCAAATGGCTTCTACTTCCTGCAAAATATGAGATGAAAAAAGAACGGTTTTGTCTTTTGCCAATGCCTTGATTACATTCCTTATTTCTATTATCTGATTTGGATCAAGCCCTGAAGTTGGTTCATCTAAGATTAATACTTCAGGCTCATGAATAAGCGCTGCAGCAAGCCCCACACGCTGTTTGTAGCCTTTGCTCAATTGGCCTATTTTTTTATTGGCTTCCAGTGTAAGCCCAACGGTTTTAATTATTTCTTCTGTTCTTTCTTTGCTGTTTTTTAGTTGATGAACGCCTGCGGTAAACAACAAATATTCCCGCACATACATTTCGAAATACAGAGGGTTTGCCTCCGGCAGATAACCGATCTTCTTTTTGCTTTCAATATTGTTTTGTGATACATCAATTCCACAAACCTGTATGTTGCCGGCATCTGCATTAAGATAGCCAGTTATCATTTTCATGGTGGTAGATTTACCTGCACCATTAGGCCCAAGGAAACCTACAATCTCTCCTTTATTGACATTAAAAGAAATATTATTTACAGCTTTTTGTATACCGTAATTTTTAGAAAGATTGCTTATGCTGATGGACATTTAAATCGATATTGTTGTGCCTTTCAAAAGTACAAAACTAGTTGCATAAAAAAAGTTCCGGTATAAACCGAAACTTTTAAAACTTTTATTTTTATTCTCCTTCCTTCTTCTTTGGTCCCTGCGAATCCCTGTTTTGTGGAGGTCTGGGCCCCTGTGGCCGTGGCGGTCGGTTATTGTTATTTTGATTTCTGTTTTGTGGTGGTCTTGCATCCCGGTTTTGTTGCTGCGGCCTGTTATCCTGCTGCTGTTGCGGCGGTCTGGCTTCTCTGTTTTGTTGTGGACTTTTTGGATTATTATTAGCTCTTTGTTGCGGTCTTTGACCTTCGTTATTACCATTCTGTTGGCGACTGCGCTGCTGCTGGTTTTGCTGCGCTGGTCTTTGCTCGTT
>JANLVW010000085.1:0-2974 GCA_031364205.1 Ferruginibacter sp. | reverse complement strand
ATGTAATCATTGTTTAGTCTTTTTTTAAGAGGTGAAAAAAGATTATTGAGTATAGTTCTTGCATGAAACTCTGCAGCATGAGAAAACTGTAAACTACCTGCAACATCGCCGCAAACAAATATATTTTTATTTGTAGTTCTCAGGTATTTGTCAGCAACTATTTTTTTATCCTTTACTTCAATGAATGCATTTTCCAATTCAAGTTCTTCGATATTTAATTCTCTACCTATGCCCACGAATATTGCATCAAATTTGATATTATTACATGTCCCATCTTTTAGTATAATGACCCCCTCATTGGCTGAAATGAATTTATCAGTCCTGGCATTTAATATTATTTCAACCCCTTCTTTTTGTAACTGTTCCATTAATACAGCTGTAACAAAAGGGTCGTCATGTTCAAGAATGCGATCAGATTGATGAATGATAGTTACTTTACTTCCCAGGCGGCTTAGTGCCTGAGCAATCTCAATACCAATAGGACCACCGCCGATCACCAATAATTTTTCCGGTAGATTTTCAATTGTAAATATGTTCTTATTATCGTAATATTTTACTTGTTCAATTCCGGGTATATGTAGTTTTTTTGGTCGGGAACCTGTAGCGATAACAATCTTTTTACCGGAATATCTTTTTCCGTTTACTTGTATTTCATTTTTACCTGTAAACTGGGCATTGCCAAGAGCAACTTCCACTCCCAATTCTTTAAGCCATGAAGCATTTTCATGCTTACGAATAACTTCCTGTTTGCCATAGATATATTCAACAGCTTTTTTAATGTTAACATCACCACTAATAGTTAAACCAAAACTTGATGCTTTTTTAGCATTACCAATAACTTTAGACACATGAAGTAATGATTTGCTGGGTACACATCCATCATTTAAACAATCTCCTCCAATAGATTTATCTGTTTTAGATATCATCAATACTTTAAACCCTGTTTTATTCATAAATAACCCAACGCTTAAGCCACCGGAACCACACCCAATTACGATAATATCATATTCATGTTCTGTCATATTTTTTTGAATTAATTAATGTTACTAATTATTACCTGATGTCTTTATACCAGTCAGCCAATTTTTGTGGCGAAACGCCTATCAGGTACAGTCTTTTTATCAGCATCCATTTTAACCTTGTTCGCAAAAATCCATCTTTAATATGCCGTCGTGTATCAACAACTAGCTTAGGCTCTGTGACAAGGCAAACTTTATATTTTGCAAGCAGCCGGGTTGAAAAATCATAATCTTCCATTATAGATATTTCTTTATAGCCTCCCAATTTCTGAAATACTTCTTTCTTTACAAATATTCCATTGTCGCCATAAAATATTTTTCTTTCTGACTGACCTTCATGGTTTATTCTTAAATGCAAAATACGCCCCAGCAATTTTATCCTTTTGTTATGCTCTTTGAAAAGATTAGAAAATCCACCACCATCAAAACCATTTTCATAAATCTCCTTTGTTATCTTTTTTAATGCCCCTTCAGGTACGTACATATCAGCATGAACAAAGAATAAAATATCACCTCCTGCATGTTTTGCTCCTTCATTAAGCTGTTTTCCTTTTCCTTTTCTTGATTGAATAATTTTTGCATAAGTGCTTGCAATTTCAACAGTTTTGTCTGTGCTGTTACCATCACTTACTATGATCTCAATATCTGCCTCATATTTTAATTGCATCAATTGAAATAAGGTTTTTTCAATAAATGCTTCTTCATTGTATACAGGAATAATGATAGAGATCATAATAACATATTTTTAATTTGTTTATACCTCATTAAACCAACCGCCGGTAAATCCAGCCTGTTGCAAGCCGCTGATAATAAAAGTGCATTTTTTGTCGTAGTCCGCAAATCCTAAGAATTTTTCAATGGCATATAATTGCTGTAGATCCAGCATTTCCTCATCTGAGCCTTGTGGATTAACTTTTTTCAATGAATTATTTTTAATGAATGATTGAACCACCATTGGCTCTTATTAAAATACAGTAGTTTTTGTACGTATGAATAGGTCGAGATTAATACCATTCCTTTTCAACTTTGTTTAAGTAGCAAATACATAGGTTAAAATTATGGGCATTGTTATACCCTATAGTTACCTATTTGAGTAAACAGCTCTAAACAATTGATATTTTTTGAACCACCTCTATCAGGTTCTTTCCTACAATTTGAGGTTTTGGGGATAGTGCATATAACGATTGACCTTTACGTTCAATGAAAGCTGCTTGTAAACCAGCCTGTAATGCACCGGCTATATCCCAACCATGTGCGGCTACTAACATTACTTCAGCAGTATTTACCGATAGTTGTTCAGCTGCCCATGTATATGTTTCCGATGCAGGCTTGTATTTTTTAATTGTATCTATACTAAGCGTTGTATCAAAATATTTAGTTATACCGGCATATTTTAATTGTGCCGAAAGAGTTGCTGCAGTTGAGTTTGTGAGTGTTGCCAAGCGAAAACCATTTTCTTTCAAAGCCTTTAACCCTATTGGTACATCGGGATAAGCTGACAATTTTTTAATGATTGCCAATGCTTCCTTCTTTTGCATTTCTGTTATAGATTTTTTTAACCCATCAGCAGCCATACTTAAAGTAGCACCCGCAATTGTAACAAAGTCGTGATAGCTGTTTGTACAATTATCAACAAGGGAATATTGCAAGAGCATTCCAAACCAAATGCGAAAACCTTTGCTGGTGCCTAATAAATTATTTATTTTTTTTTTCAAAGGCGTCATATCTAATAATGTTTCGTTTACATCAAAAAGTATGACTGTTGGTTTTGTTGCTATCATTTTTTTAATCTTTTGTTCAATTTTTTCTTACGGTAAAATTTACTCCTGTTACAATCATCCCTGCTAACTTTTTACCCATTCCCTTTCCTTAAACATAGTATCTACTTTAGTTCCGAAAATATGATTGCTGTAATTGCTTAGGGTTTTAACTGCAAGTGCTAAAATAATTTCAAG
>JANLVW010000678.1:0-5872 GCA_031364205.1 Ferruginibacter sp. | reverse complement strand
TTGAGCGGCTCGCTAAAAGCCGAAACGCTAACCTTTTTACCATAAAAAATAGCGATAATTAAATAGCTCCAGCTTCTTAAACTTCCGAAAAAAACCTCAGAATAAAATTAGCGTATTGAAAATATTTTGTGGATATAATTTTATAAAGTTTAAAACATTTACTGCTTATCAGTTCCAAGCATTTTCGTTGTGTGGGACAGTATGTTTGATAAGGGTAACACTTATTTTCTTTTATCATGACATGTGCCATCAAATGCAATAAGATTAAACATCTCTCTTAACCTGCTGCGGACCCTATTGCCGTAAAATCCTTCAATTTCAGTGGCTGAAAGATTGGTGGTAATGTGCGTTTTTATTTTTTGTGAAACAAAAAGATCATAGCGTGTAAGTAATATTTCTGCCATCACATTGCATTCGTTGCCGTAATACTTCAAACTTCCTTCGGTTCCTAAATCATCGAAACAGATTGTGCCGGATTGATGGAAATTGCCAAAAGATTTACTATACCGATGAATGACGGAGAAACCATCTTCAATAAATTCAAAACTTATGTTTCTGCAGGATTTTATCATGAACCTGTTTGGCTCTTTTGCGATAAAGCGCATTAAACCCATAAGGGTTGTTTTGCCACAACCTACAGGGCCGGAAAGCAATATGCCTTTGTGAAGGTCTAACTTAAGTTGTGGAGCTGCTACTTCATCCTGCATGAACCAGCAGAGCAGTAAGTAGATGTTGTGTTTATCTTCTTCATACAATTGGAAGCTAGAACCATGCAAGGCGGTGCCTTTCTGCTGCAGCCAATTCCATGCTTCTGTGTAATTGTATTTTGATTTAATTTTCTGGTATTCCATATAAAGTTGAATTACAAGGAAGAGTAGGGGGCTCATAAAGGCTCCGAATAATTTTTTGATACAGATGCATGAAGTTGCTTGGCTATAGGCTTATTTCTGCTTGAAAAGCGAGAAGGTAACGCATGTGTAGTTGCAGCAAATTTTTTGGCATTCAGCATCCAGTTGTTTGCAGCTGCTTGCCAATTTTTCATTGCGGACTTGCCGCCCACTAACCAGCCATTGCTTTCAAAATAATTGAAAAACTTTTCTGCTTCATCTGGTGGAAAGCTTTGGCTAGCAAAATAAGCTACGACCGATTGAAGTGGAGGATTTGCAAAAACTAACCTTTCTTTTTTGGCGGAACTTTTTTCTTTGGCCTCTGAAAAACTTTCATCTGCATTAAGATTTTTTTTGTATTGCTCACCTAAGTTTTCACTGGTTTGGTTTGTACTATTTGTATTGTTTATATAAGGCTCTTGTGCTAGTTCAGTACCTGTATCAAATTTTGTATGGTGGGGTAATGGTGCCTGTACAGTGCTAGTCTCAAAATTGAACAAGTAAACCAAACTGCCTTTGTAAGGATTATAAGAAGGCATGTATTTGAGGTACCCAAGATTGTGCAGTTCCTTCATGCATTTGTGATAAGTAGCTTTGGAGCTGATCTTACTCACTTTCATCAATTCGTTCCTGGAGATGCTTATGGGATTGCGGAAACGGCAGGCGTTCCAAAATTGAAACAATGCTACATACATGCTGATATGTGTAGGGTTCAAATTATCATCATGCACCACACGATCGAAAAAGCCGGCAAGTTGTTTTATGTAATTCATTAGATATATTTTGAAATGAGCAATAGAAATGCTGCTTAAGCATTTCAATAGATAGCTGCGATTGCTGATTAAAGAATTTTACTCTTTAATGTTTTATTGCCTTCTAAAATGGCCTCAATATCATCGTGGTTGTAATAGATGATGCTACCGACTTTTGTAAAAGTGAGTGTGCCGTTTATGCGCAGGTTTTGTAAGGTACCGGGTGAAATCTGCAATAGCTTTTTTACCTCTCCGCTTTTGAGCCACTGCTTTTTGCCATTGGGTTTTGTTTGAATGATACTCTTTAGATCATTCAATAGCTGCTGTCTGAACTCGAGGAGATCTTCTTTGGTTACGATATTTACCGTCATACGTTGTGGTGATTTTTGTTTGACAAAAAGCGTAAATAATATAATACAAAGGGGGTAGCGGGGGTAGCGTAACCCCCGTGATAGTGTTGCCGGACGTGGAAAAAAACTTAAAAAGATATAAAAGACAGATAGTTACTATAGTAGATAAAGTCAAAGTTTAGTTCGTAAAAGCTTGTTGTGAAAAACAACAGCATATTGTTGTACTTTTTTATTTGATTCATCATGGATATAAGCCTGGCTTTCATTTTATCTTTTGTATGCTCATCGATGGTGTAATAATGACGTCTGAGGCTGTGTGCAGAAATAACTTCTTGGTTGTCTGTTGTGGTTAATGATGCAATTTGGTTTACCAACTCGGTCTGATTAAGTGGTTGCAGGATTTTTTCATCTACCATCAGTCTAATAAACAGGCCCAATTGTTTTACGGAAAAGTCTGTTTTAAGAGCGGGATTTTTTATGCGATGACCTGCGACTGCAGTTGGCATTAACAGCGTCAGCTGGTTTTTCTTTTCTAAAAAATGAATTTCATCCTGTAGCCAGCCCACAAGTTGTGCCTGTGCAGTTATTGAATTACTGCACAATGCCATGCCGGGCTTTAATGCAGTCTGTTTGATTGTTTTTGACCACCAGGCCAATAACTCTAACTGGTCCTTTAATGAAGATACTTCAGCTACTTGCGAAAGGATATGATGAACATATTTACTGACAAACTCCGCTGAATTAAAATTGAGGTAAAGCAATTTATCTAAAATAATCTGGTTACAATTTTCGTCAGGGGAGTTGAAGGAATCTGCAAGTTCTGCATACAACTTTTTTAAGTAAATGATTTGTGTATAGGTATAGTTTTTTTGCGAAGAAGCTTTTATAAAATCATTAAAGACTTTTAGAATTATTTTGAGCAGCTCGGGACATACAGAAGTCGTTGATGCAGTTTTACTAATGGCTTTTATATACTGTTTACATTTTGCCTGCATAATGTATTTGTAGCTATCAGGTATTTGTTCATTTAAATTGAAATACCGGGTAAAATAGTTTTCAATAAAAAAAAGTAGATCCGTAATAGCCTGCAGATAATTTTCTGCAAGTGCGTTCAGGGCCGGAAGATCTTTGTTATTAAAATTAAATACTTCATTGGCTAGGCGAATTAGTGCACTCTGATATTGCTGTACAAAGAGTTCGAGACGTTTTTCTTCCTGAAATGTAAAGACTTCCTGTTTAAGGTAAGACTTGATCATTTCTTTTTCTGCATTTATCTCACCTAAAATGATCTGGGTTTGTTCATGATCAGGGATTTGGTTTTGATTTTTTACATGTTGATCAAATGATAGTTCCAGGCGTTCAAGGACATACCTCATACAAGCAAATTGGTTAGGGTTAGTTTTATTGATAACAAACGGACACCTAATATCTGAAAAATTATTTATAAATGATTGATTTACTAATAAATAAATTTAAAAAGAAGGTGGTAGGGTGTAAAAAACTGAATAGTCGAAAAACACAACTTGACTGCACTATTAAAGGTGAGCTATCTAACAATTATTCTTCTTAAAATTCTCCGCCTGCTCAAAAATCTCCACATACACTTCATCCCTTTCTACAGGTGGGTAGCCAAATGCATCGAGTAATAAAATGAGCCCAACTTTTAAGGATGATTTTATATCATCTCGTTTATTCCAGTCAGGGAATTTTGCCTGTCCATCTACTAAGTCTTTTACTGCCTTTGCAAGCTCTATCAGTTTTAATTCTGGGTATTTAAAATCATATTTGGCACAAAGCTCTTTCAGTATATCATAAAAAGCTTTCTCTTCAAAGTCAATACCCAAGGCATCTCCGGCTGAAAATTCTTTTCGCACCGCAATAATCAGTTCTGTAAGTTGTTCTGCCATTTCTTCATAAACTTCACTACGGAAAATATCGTTCTTGTCCCGCTCATTATAAAGCTGTACCAATGCTTGCATTTTCTTGGTAAAGTCAACGCCCTTTACCCTGTTCACTTTTTTCATTTCACCAATTACTTTTGCAAGCAACTGTTGTAGCAGTTTTATCTTGGTGTTGGGCAGTTTTATTTTATCAATCTTTGCCAGATAATCTTCATCAAACAGATCCTGTTCCGTTTCATTATCATTACCAAGTTTAAATATTTCTTCCACACCATCGCTTTGCAAAGCATCCTTTATCATCTCTCTCACCCTTGCGTTCATTTGTGCCGTATCCGGCGCATTGCCCCTGGTAAGTTTAAATACTATGGAGCGCACAGCTAAATAAAAATGCGTTTGATCCCGCTCGCTTTGTTGTAGGTTTTCGCTGCCCACACAAATATCGTAAGCGGCTTTTAGTCTTTTCACCAAACCCATAAACCGGGTTTCAAAATCCTTGGTTTGTTGTGCATATTCCGCAGCCATGTTAAGCGTATTCAATTGCTCCATGGTGCTGCCAATGAAATATTTACTGCTATCAAAATTGTGAAAGAGTTTAGCCAACAAGTCTAAATGATTCCTCACCACCACCAACGATTCTGCTATGTCTTCAAAATTTTCCTCATCACCTTTGTTGTATTTGGCAAGCGCAAGGTTCATCTGTTTTTTAATACCAATATAATCTATCACCAAGCCTTTGTTCTTCCCTTCATACTTGCGATTCACACGGCTGATGGTCTGTATAAGGTTGTGCTGCTGTATTGGCTTATCTATGTAAATGCTGTCTAAAAAAGGCACATCAAAACCGGTGAGCCACATATCTACCACTATCGCAATTTTAAAGTTAGATGCACCGTTTTTAAATGCTGCATCCAGCTTTTTACGTTCTTCTTTAGTACCAAGCAAATCGTACAATTGTTTCTCATCATCTTTACCCCTGGTCATTACCATTTTTATCCGTTCCGTAGGCTTTATCTTCTTTGTTTCTTCTTCACTCAACTCTTCATTATCTGCTGCTACTTTTATCTCATTCCATTCAGGCCGCAGGGCTATTACGTTTTTGTAAAATTCATAAGCTATCTCTCTGCTGCTGCACACAAACATAGCCTTGCCTTTCACAGTTGCACCTTCTGTTATTCTGTTTTCATAATGGGTAACAAAATCTTCAGCCAGTGTTCGCAATCTTTTTGGGTCGCCTAAAATGGCATTCATCTTTGCTGACTTTTCCTTGCTGTCTTCTACTTGGTGTTCGTTGGCTCCCGCTTCTGCAGCCTCCTCATAATATTTTTCTATTTTTTCTAACTCATTATTATTTAATGCAACTTTTGCCGCCCGGCCTTCATACACAATTCGCACCGTTATTTCATCCCGTACAGATTCTGTCATTGTATAAGCATCTACCACTTGGCCAAACACATCAAGCGTAGCATCTATAGGTGTACCGGTAAAACCTGCAAACGTTGCGTTGGGCAATGAGTCGTGCAAATATTTTGCAAACCCATATACTCTTTTAACACCCTTATCTGTAACTTTTATTTTTTGATCCAGATTCACCTGGCTTCTGTGGGCTTCGTCAGATATACAAATAATATTGTTTCGCTCACTCAGCAGGCTAGTATCTTCTGTAAACTTATGTATGGTAGTTAAAAATACGCCACCGCTTTGCCTGCCTTGTATTTGCGATCGCAGATCGGCACGGCTCTCAACACTTACTACGGTATTATCTCCAATAAACTTTTTTGCATTTGTAAATTGACCTGATAATTGGTCATCTAAATCTGTACGGTCTGTTATTAATATAATAGTGGGGCTCGCAAAGTGCTTACTCTTCATCAGCAACCTTGTAAGGTACAGCATGGTAAAACTTTTACCACACCCCGTAGCGCCAAAATAAGTGCCGCCCTTTCCATCACCTGCTGGCTTTCGATTTTTTATTATATTATTAT
>JANLVW010000565.1:0-4117 GCA_031364205.1 Ferruginibacter sp. | reverse complement strand
TTCAAAGGTTCTTTTAAATTTTACTAAACAGTAGCATGTTTCATTCAATTTATAGCATCATCTTTTCAATTTTACTTTTTCGATTATAGAAAAATATTTGTAGTAAATAAACATCAAAGCCTTAACAGTATTGCTTATCAGCTAAACAAACTCCGTTTAACAAAATATTATTACCAATTAACCATTCAAATAATCTTGTAACTTAATTTTTACGTTAATTTTACGACATGCAACAAATTGCATCATTTATGATGAGTAAAAAATTTATTCCCGTAATGCTTGTGTTAATGAGCATTGGTTTATTTATTGGTTTTAAATCTATGGGTAAATCAGAAAGTAGCAAAGAAGAAAATCCTAAATTACGTTATGCAAAAATTTTAAAGAACGTAGGTATATTGTTAGAAGAAGGGCATTTTAGCCCAAAGAAAATTGATGATGAATTTAGCAAAGCTGTACTTAAAAGATTTGAAGAAGATCTTGATGGAGAAAAAAATATTTTCTTCCAGTCTGATATAAATGAATTAAGCAAATACAACAACCGAATAGATGATGAAATACATGGAGCTGAAATTGAATCTTTTTATGCAGTAAATACACTTTATTTAAAAAGACAAAACGAAGTTTCCTTATTGTATCAAAAAATTCTTGCAAAACCTTTTGATTTTACTTTGAATGAATTTGTGGAATCTAATCCTGAAAAACTTTCTTTCCCAAAAAATGAAACAGAGCGCTCTGATTTATGGAGAAGAAGAATGAAGTACATGTCACTTGGCAAATACTCTGATCTTTTAGAAGAAAGAATAAAAAATAAAGATAAAAAAGACTTCAAAATAAAGGTCGATTCTACATTGGAAAGAGAAGCCCGTGACTTTGTTAGAAAGCAGCTGGAGCGGTACTTTACAACTAAAAAAAACAGAGAAACAATTGATGAGAATTTCAGCACTTTTGTAAATGATATTGCTGGAAGTATGGATCCGCACACCGATTATTTTGCGCCTATAGAGCTACGTGGATTTAATGAATCTATGAAAGGAAGTTTTTATGGTATTGGTGCACAGCTAAAAGAAGAAGACGGAAAAATAAAGATTACAAGCTTGGTAAGCGGTATGCCCGCATGGAGAAGCGGTGAACTAAAAGAAAATGATGAAATAATAAAAATTGCACAGGGTGCACAGGAACCGATTGACGTAACCGGATATTCTGTGACAGATGCCGTAAAAATAATAAGAGGCTCCGAAAAAGGATCTGAAGTAAGATTAACCATCCGCAGAATAGACGGTAGTACTAAAGTAGTTTCTTTATTACGTGATGAAATAAATATTGATGAAACATTTGCAAGATCTGTTATCATAAATAGCGATCATAAAATCGGTTATATTTACTTACCTGAGTTTTATGCAGATTTTCAAAATCCCTCTAAACCAAGATGTGCTGCAGATGTAGCCAAAGAGATTGAAAAATTAAAAAAAGAAAATGTAGACGGAATTGTACTTGACCTTAGAAATAACGGTTGTGGTTCTTTATATGATGTTGTGCAAATGGCGGGTTTATTTATTGAAGATGGGCCAATTGTGCAGGTTAAAAGCAGAGATGATAAACCATCAATTTTAAGAGACAGAGACAAATCAATTCAATATTCAGGCCCCTTTGCAGTAATGGTTGATGAAACAAGTGCTTCAGCATCTGAAATATTTGCAGCGGCAATTCAGGATTATAAAAGAGGAATTATTATAGGGAGCACAAGCACATACGGCAAAGGAACAGTGCAGAGAACTATTCCTCTAAACCCTGAAAGTGAGAACAGTTTGATCAGTACTAACAAAGCGGAAGATCTTGGTTCATTAAAATTAACGCTACAAAAATTTTACCGAATAAATGGAGGAGCTACACAAATTAAAGGGGTAACTCCCGATGTAGTTTTACCTGATAGACTTGAATATCTAAAATTTAGAGAGAAAGACAATAAATATGCATTGAAGTGGGATGAAATTGAAAAGGTAGATTATAAACCATGGGAAAATTACACGAACTTAAGTGCCGTTATTAGTGCAGCAAATACTCAGACAGCTACAAGTCCAAATTTTATAAAAATAAAGAACAGCGTTAAAATTTTAGAAAATAATGCTAACAAGCCTTTTAGTTTAAATCTTAAACAATACGAGGACGAAAAAAAGCAATTGAAGGCTGTTTACAAACAACTGGAGGAGGCTTATAAGTTAGCAAAAGCTATGGATGTAAAAAACATTGTTGCCGATACTGTTAATATCAATAAAACAAAAGAAAAAATAGACAGAAACAAACAGTTTATGAAAAGAGTAGGGGAAGATATCTACATTGATGAATCGGTGAAGATTTTAAACAAAATGATTGTAAATGATAAAATGGCTAAAAGAAACTAAGTTGGAAACATTATAAAAAAAGCCGCCATATATTTTATATGGCAGCTTTTATTCAGTTTAAATATCTTTCGTTTGCAACATTTAGGTGATGGTAAAAATGACCTACGATAATATTACCAATTGTTTTAACAGTAGCAGTTGCAGCACTAAAATTACCGGCGGTGTTTTGCATTTCTTCTGTGAAAGAACTAAATAAAAGGGTTGTACTTTCTCTTACAATTTTCATTTCGTTTACAAGCCCGGCCCATGTTCTTTTATTAGCAAAGGAATTTGCTGCATAAGAATTTTCATCAAATCCGTTAAGTGTAACAGTTTCTTTTCGTGCAATTGATAATGCCCTGAAACCAAATATTCTTTCCGTATCAATCAGGTGTTGCAGCATTTCTTTCAAAGTCCACTTACCTGCTGCATATGCATATTCAGCTTTTTCTTCAGAAACAGATCCAAAAAAATCATTCAATATTTTTGACTGGTTTAATAACGCAGATAAAATATCTTTTTCTGGAACCAGGGCTGTGTATTTCTCAAAATAATTTTTGTAAACCGTAGGTTCGATCATAGTTTTTTAATTTTTTCAAATGTACCGTTTAAGCAAATAAAAACCGCTTCAATAAAGTTGAAGCGGTTTCTTGTGAATCAAATTTTAGATTCGTTATTTTTTTATCCTTTTTTTGAAGACTTAATTTTTGTCTGAGGTATTTTTATTGATTTCTTAGTCTGTTGCATATTGCCTGCATATTTCATGGCTTCGTATGCATTTAAAAAACCGCCAGTTTTAGATAAATCACTCAACGAAACTTTTTCTTTTGTTTCTGGGTTGTTTACTTTTTCCTTTGGAATTACAGCAGATTTTTCTATTGCTTCTTTTAATTGAACAGCCGTAAGGTTGGGATAATACTCCAATAATAAGGCTGCAGTACCGGCAACTACCGGGCAAGCCATAGATGTTCCGCTTAAATTACCATAATTATTGCCACCCGGTAATGTTGAATATATATTTACTCCAGGTGCAAATACATCAACTTCTTTTTTGCCATAGTTGCTGAAACTTGCTGTAAGTCCACCATTTTTCAAATCTCCTGATGCACCAACAGTGATTACATTTTCTGCTCTGCCTTTTCCGTTCACATAAAATGGATTGGGAAAGTTATACGTTGTATCTACATTTTTAGAGTCGTTTCCGGCGGCATGTACAATCAAAACATTTTTACTTGCGGCATATCTAAATGCATCATCTACCCATTCTTTTTCAGGCGAAAAATCTTTTCCAAAACTCATGCTGATTATCTGTGCTCCATTGTCAACAGCATATCGAATAGCATTAGCAATATCTTTATCATGTTCATCGCCATCAGGTACAGCACGTACAGCCATTATTCTTACATTATCGGCAATTCCATCCATTCCCTTACCGTTATTTCTTACGGCTCCTATAATACCGGCACAATGGGTACCGTGCATTGGTGTATTTGCCAATAAATCATTGTTGCCGTAATTGCGATCATTGATGTTTGTTTCATCATCTTTTACAATATCTTTTCTGTATTCAACAGGTGCTTTTAATGCAGACTCACCTTTGCGAAGTTCGCCACTCAACTCTTCAATTAACTGTTCATTGGTAATTTCTGTAGATTTATTCGCTGTTGAAAAGTCAATTAAAATTGCTTGAGTCATTTCAGCATCTGCATTTGTAGGTTTATATGTATCCATATCCACAC
>JANLVW010000510.1:0-4170 GCA_031364205.1 Ferruginibacter sp. | reverse complement strand
GCTTCTTCAATTTTAAAAACACTTTTATCCAATGCATCTGCAACTTCCTGATAACTTACCATTACCTGTTTTGGGATACCGGTCACAAGATCCCGGCCGTTAACAGGGATATCTTCCGGCGGGTTTTCCAAATCTTTCATGGCTGCACCTACCTGTATTTTAATTTGCTCGGCAGTACGTTCACCAATTAATAAACTGTGATAGCGGCGAAGGGCTTCCATTATATCAGCTGTAAATTCATCTCCTGCAACTCGTATACTTTGATCGCAGACTATACCCGCAAGAGCAATTACAGTAATGCCTGTTGTTCCACCACCAATATCAATAATCATGTTTCCTACCGGTTCCTCAACATCTATCCCAATACCCAATGCTGCTGCCATTGGTTCGTGTATCAAATAAACTTCTTTTGCGCCCGCTTGTTCTGCACTATCTCTTACAGCACGTTTTTCAACCTCTGTTATGCTGCTTGGTATGCAAATCATCATTCTCCAACTTGGTGCTATCCATGGTTTTTTTGGATATACCATTTTAATCAGTTCTCTGATCATTAATTCAGCCGCATTAAAATCTGCTATTACTCCATCCCGAAGTGGTCTTACAGTTCTTATACTTTCGTGGGTTTTTTCATGCATCATCAATGCCTTTTTACCCACAGCTAATAATAATTTAGGATTGTTTCTATCTAATGCTACAATTGAAGGTTCATTTACAACCACTTCGTCATTGTGTATAATTAAGGTATTTGCAGTACCAAGATCTATTGCAATTTCTTGTGTAAAAAAATTAAAAAGGCCCATTTTTTTTGTGCTAATGTAGTTTACGGAATCTTGACAAAGTTGATATAAATAATCGACTTTACAACAATCAAAATAGTTTTTTTATCAAATTTATTTTACCCTGAAAAAATCGTCAAACCTTTGCCAACTAAGGCTTTACTAATATGTTTAGTTTTGTGTTAAAGGAAACCAAAAGAATAATTATGTAAATAATTAGTACATTTTTTTAGTAATTATTTTCTTGTAGAATTTGTACTAATTTATTATAAGCATTAAACGAATTCAAAACCTATATCGTCTCTGTACAACATATCTTCAAAATGAATCTGCTGCAACAAATAATCAGATTGTTCTGCTGCTTCTTTTATATTTTCCCCAAAAGAAACAGCAACAAGCACTCTCCCGCCATTTGTAACAATCTCATTTTCTTTTTGTAAAGTACCTGCATGAAAAAGAAAACTATCGGGTAAATGATATGAGTCTAAACCATTAATAATAATGTTTTTCTTAAAATCGCCGGGATAGCCACCGCTTACCGCCACAATTGCAACTGCTGAGCGCTCATCTGTTTCAATTATTTGTTTTTTTAAACTTTTATTTGAAGTTGCCACGAGCAATTCAACTATGTCATTTTTTAACCGTGGTAAAACAACTTCAGTTTCAGGATCTCCCATCCGGCAATTATATTCTATCACCATAGGTTCATTTTTATTTATCATTAACCCAATAAAAACAAAACCTTTGTAATCAAGGTCATCTTTTTGTAGCCCATTAATCGTTGGTTCAACAATTTGATTAATTATTTTTTGTTTTAATTCTTCCGTTAAAACGGGCACGGGACTAACTGCTCCCATTCCACCTGTATTTAATCCTGTATCGCCCTTACCTATTTTTTTATAATCTTTAGCTTCAGGCAACAATAGATAATCAACTCCATCTGTCAATACAAATACACTTAATTCTATTCCTTCTAAAAAATCTTCTACCACCACCTTTTTTCCTGCTTCGCCAAATTTTGAACGCAACAACATTAATTCAAATTCTGCTCTTGCTTCCAATACTGTATTACAAATAATCACACCTTTTCCAGCGGCCAAACCATCAGCTTTTAAGACAACGGGGTATACATGTTCAGCTAAATACTTAATACCCATCTCAAAATCATTTACGGTAAATTCTTTGTATTTGGCAGTAGGAATTTTATGTCGGGTCATAAAATCTTTTGCAAAAGCTTTACTGCCTTCCAGCTTTGCTGCTTGCTTAGAAGGGCCAATTATTTGTATGTGTTTTGTAAGCTCATTATCTTGAAAGAAATCTGTAATACCTTTTACCAGTGGTTCTTCCGGTCCAACCAAAATTAAATCTATTTTATTTTCTAATGCTGCTGCTGTAAGCTTTTCAAAATCAGCTATAGCAATAGAAAGATTAGTGCCAAACAAAGCAGTGCCGGTATTACCGGGTGCAATAAATAAGTCGTTACAAAGCGGACTCTGTCTTATTTTCCATGCAAAAGCGTGTTCACGACCTCCAGCACCAATAATTAGGATGTTCATTTGATAATTTTGGTAATAATAAAAGCATAAATATATTTACAGAAATCCAAAAAGCTCAAAATAATAATTTGATCATTATTATTTCACATCGCCCATCAATTTTTTTACAAGAGGTGAAATTATTAATAAAACTATTCCTGCAATGAGCGCATAAACTGCCAATTGTTTGTAACCATCTGTGTAAGTAATTAATTTTTGTAATGCCGTATCTTTTTCACCTGCAGAAGATAATCCCGCACCAAGAAGCCCCGCAACGTATTGCCCATAAGCACTTGCTAAAAACCACATACCCATCATAACACCCTGTAATTTTACCGGAGATAATTTTGTCATGATGGAAAGACCAATAGGCGATAAACACAATTCACCAAAAGTGATTACGAGGTATGCGATGGTAAATATATCAAGAGATGCAATGCCTGTTACACTCGCAAAGAAACGGGTTGAATAAAAAACATAAAATGCTCCAGCTAAAAATAAAAAACCCAAACCGAATTTTACAACGGTGTTTGGTTCTATTTTTTTTCTTGCCATTGCTATCCAAACAATTCCAAATCATGGTGCAAATATTATTACAAACAAAGAGTTTGCAGCATTGTTTACTCCATTAGGGTCGAGCGTTATAGAGCCTAAAATTCTATTGTCTAGATTACTGGCTGCAAACAAACTTAATGAGCCTCCACTTTGCTCAAAAAACGCCCAAAATAAAATAGAGAATAAAATAAAAACCAAAGCAGCCAGTAATTTTCTTCTAACCTCTTTATCATATTTTGACATTTCGTAAAAAAGATAAATAAGTGTTAATGGGCCGATGCTGTACATAAAATAATCTGTGTATTCCGTTTTTGCAACCATCTGCATAATTACCGGAATTACTAAAAGTGACCCGGCAAAAACAGCATAACTATACCATGGCTTTATATTGCTTTTAAAAATTCTATCATTTGCGATTGATGTATTGGTTTCGTTACCGGGAGGTAAGCCAATAGGGCCCAATGATTTTTAAGTAAATAAGAAAGTTACAAGGCTTATGGTCATCACAATTCCGGCAAGCCCAAAAGCAAGGTTCCAGGAATAATTTTTACCTATTGCAATACATGCATATCCACCTAACAATGCGCCAATATTGATACCTGAATAGATTAAGGAAAAACCAGCATCCCTTCTTTCATCATTTTTTTTATACAGCGTACCTACCATTGTAGAAATATTCGGTTTAAAAAAACCTGTACCTACAATTGTAAAACTGATGCCTAAAAAGAAAAATTCTTTAGGGTTAATAGCCAAAATAGCGCTACCGACAATCATTAAAATACCACCCCAAAACAAAGATTTTCTAAAGCCTAAAATTTTATCTGCAAACAAGCCACCAATAAAAGTAAATGCATAAACAAATGCCTGTGTTGCGCCATATTGAAGATTGGCATTTTCATCATTCATCATCAACTGCGTTACCATAAAATAGGTAAGCATGCCACGCATACCATAAAAACAAAAACGCTCCCACATTTCAGAAAAAAATAAATACCAAAGTTGCCTGGGATATTTTCCCTTAAAATTTTGAATTTCTTCAAGACTTATTTCTACGTCCATAAAAAGTGTTGTATAATAAATATAGAAATAGTTTACTGTAAAAAAGTATAAATATGATGAGGCAGGAAGAAGATATTATAAATTAAAAAAAAGGTAAATAATCATCGGTCATTTCTGATTTTGTAAATAATAAAAAGAATTACTTATTTTGGGTATTGAATTATTTAAACTATTGCAACAAAAACAAATATTATGATTGAACAATCAATACAAAAAGGTCATCCTAAAGGGTTGTATGTTTTGTT
>JANLVW010000507.1:0-1210 GCA_031364205.1 Ferruginibacter sp. | reverse complement strand
AAAACAGGCTTTTACACTTTTACTTTTGCAGATAATAAAAGTATCTACAAATTTGACCGCTGGCCTGAATCTGATAAGATGCCCGAGTATATGCGCAAAGATGATGAAACCAATACCTGGTATTTTGACCATAATACGGGCAAAATGATCATTCAAAAAAATATATTTGGTTCCTCATTTAGTATTGAAGACAGTATTTTAAACCTTAAATGGACGCTAACAAATGAGAACAGAATTATTGCAGGATTTAACTGCAAAAAAGCTGTAGCAAAAATATTTGACAGTGTGTATGTTTTTGCTTTTTACACAGATGAAATCATGATTTCCGGCGGACCATGTTCTATAAACGGCTTACCGGGAATGATAATGGGTGTGACAATTCCGAGACTTTTTACATCTTGGATAGCCACAAAAGTTTCTGTAAATAATGTTGCTGTCAATACCATACAGCCTACGCCTTCAAAAAAATATTACACAATGCCTTTCATAATTAAAATAATTGAAGACCGTACAAAAGACTGGTATAATTACGATGAGGCCACAGATGAAAATTTACAACAAAAAAAACGGTTTGTTTGGGGATTATCATTGTAGGAAATAATTTGTTGACCAACAATTATTTTTAATAAATTTTAAAAGATTATAACTCAAATCCATCCTGTATTGTAGCTCCTTTTTTAACAACAACTATTCCATCTTTTACAACAAATAAGGAGTCATCTAAATCGGATAAATGTGAGCCTCCATTTATTTTTACGTTGTTGCCGATCCGGCAATCTTTATCAGTAATTACATTTTTTAATTCGCAGTTATCTCCTATACCGACTTTGGGTACCCCGTGTTCAAAATTGTGAGCTATCTCTGCTATGGTTTCATAAAAATCATTACCCATTATGTAACAACTTTCCAACACACTTCCGCTTCCTATTCTGCTTCTAATACCTATTACAGAATTAGTAATAGACTTTGCGTGAATGATACAACCCTCTGCTATCAATGATTGTGTAATAGTTGTACCACTTATTTTAGCCGGGGGCAACATTCGTGCACGACTAAAAATCATGCGCTGGTTGTCAAACAAATTAAAAGGTGGAATATCCATCGTAAGCGCAAGATTAGCCTCAAAAAATGAATGTATATTTCCAATATCTGTCCAGTAACCACCATATTGGTAACTGATAACATTGTATTTGCTTATAGCATCAGGAAT
>JANLVW010000501.1:0-6886 GCA_031364205.1 Ferruginibacter sp. | reverse complement strand
CTTCCTGATTTTATGGCAACTCAGGTTAATGAAATTATTCTATATTATCTCAACAGATTTAAAAAGAAAGAATTTTCAATAATTGGGTACTCTTTCGGTGCTGATGCAGCAATATTTTATAATACAAGGATTCCAAAAAATTTAACGCCTTTATTAAAATCAACAATATTATTATCTCCTTCAATAGCTACAGATTTTACAGTAAAATTTGCCGACCTTCTTGGCATTGAAAGCAGCAGTGGTCAGTTTAAAACACTACCTGAGATTCTAAAAATACCAAACTATGTTGTATGTGTGTTTGGTGAAGAAGAAGAAAAGAAACTATACAACGGCATAGCAAATAAAAAAAATATTAAAAGAGTTTTATTGCCAGGTTCGCATAAATATGATAACGATATTAATAAAGTTATTACAACTGTATTATCTGTTTTGTAATTAGTTTCCTTCTGATATTCTTTTTAATGCATGTGGAACCTGGAGCAAATGATAATGATGGCTGTAAATAAGGTATTTTTTATTCCATTCAGGGAAAAACTTTTCCTTGTATTTTCTCAATCCTTTAAACTGTGCAAAAACTTTTAAATTGTTGTACGCATATTTAATTGTTTTTTGAGTAATGTTTACTCCTTCAATGCCTGAAAGCGGTGCTAATCCCATATTTACACTTGTATAGCCTTCATCTTTTAAATATAAAAAGGTTTTAACCAGCAACATATCTAGTATGCCGTTAGGCGAATCAGGTTCTTTTCTTATTAAATCATAAGTTGCTTCCCCAGGTGCATAATCTTTTACAAGATTTAAAAATGCATACACTTTTTCTTCTCCGTCTTCAATGGTTAAAATTGTTTGCTGTTTTAAAATAACAGTATCAAATACACCTTGGGTAAATGCAACTTCTTCCTGATTTAAATCCTTTAACCAATGATCAGATACCTGTTCCAGTTTTTGTAATAAACCTTCTTTTTGATTAGGCGTATAAACTTTAAAAATATATCCGTCTGCAGTAAGTCTGTTTACAGCACTTCTCGTTGGCTTCATTTTACCACCATCGATAGAAAATGTTGTAAGGTTTAAAACAGCTTCTTCGCCAATAGGTAAAGATTTTTTCCCCAAAGATTTATACATTTCCAGCGATTCTTCTGGAACTCTGTAATAGGCAGTAATAAAACCATTTGTAAGGCATCTGGCTTCAAAACTTTTAATGATGTCAATTTTTTCAAAAAGGGATTCGCTTACAGGGTCTTCCAATACAATAGCAAAATGTCTGGTTACTTTAAAACTGATAAATGCAGTACGACTTTCGTTAAAAAAAATAAATTTATCCGGGTATGTTTTAAAATAATCAAGCGCCGAACAACCACACTTTTTTAATAAAGTATCTGCATCTACAAAATCATTGGGGCTGTTATATGATTTAATAAAATAGGGTCTTAATAAATTATATAAAACGAAAACGATTATGGTTCCGCTAATAAAATAAATAGATTTTTCGAAGTTGGAACCAAATCTTGTTAACGGAACAAGAGCTTTATCATCTATAAAAAAAATGACTTTTAAAACCGCTTCAATGGAACCTGTAAAAGTAAACTCGATCCCAAAGTGTTTTTTCCTCATAAAATAAAATCCAACAACTCCGTATGCCATCAAACCTGCTAGGGCATAAAAAAATACTTTGTAACCTAATCTGATTAACTTACCCTGGGGAATCAGTTTATAGCTTCCTCTTGTGTAAATTAAAGATGAAAATGCTACAAAAGCCAGTAGCGCTTCTTCATAATCTGCAGCTTTTAGTAAGTGCCCTATAATTGAAAAAACGGTAAGTGTAACGGCAACGTACCAAGTTCTTTTAGACCCCTGTAAAAGAAAAATACTTATTAAAACCAGTATTACCCCAAAAATAAATACCAATGCGTTGCTTGTAACAACAACGTGTTTGGGTAGTAAGTCTTGTACAAGCCTCAGCCTTGCAGGTATGGCGGGAGTAATTGAGGAGAGAATATTTACAGCACCCAGCACCAGAATTATAAATGCAGGTAATACCCGCAAAACAAGGCTGTTTTTTTTAGTAATAAAACTGATAATACCTCCAATTAATGGAAGCCAGAATTCAAAAAACCTAAATAATAATGTGATAGATGCTGCTGCAATAATTGGGAAGCCAAACTGCCGTAAAATAAAAGTTAAGGCTACTTCAATGGTACCAAGGCCTCTTAAAAATGGTGAGGCTATTAAAAGTATTACCATTACAATATATCCTATAACTGCGGCAGGTAAACTTGCCTGAAAATGTAATGCAAGCATACAGATATAAAGGTGTGCAATGCCAATACATTCTATACCAACAGAAACGGCGAGTGTATACCAAAACTGTTTGCGGTTTATGCGCTCTTCCAACATATCTTCTAAAATAGCAGCCAAAGAGGGTTTTAATTTTAATATGTACTTAAAAGCAATTCCTTTTTTAGAAATGGAATTGATAATTAAAGCAAGGGCACCGGTAATAACTAACACAAAACCGAAACTCAATATTTCTAATGTTCCAATTTGGGTAGTAAGTAATGCAAAAGCCAGCACCGGTAATGCTACAAACACTACAGATAGTATTCCGCAAAAACCATAGAGTGTAGAAGCCAGATAAATTTTGGATTTGGAAATACCCTTTTCCTCCAAATCTGTATTAAAGAATGCAAGTGAAGTAAACCCGCCTGCAGGTAAAAAAAGACTAACCAGGTTCCTTTTTAAAAAGAGTATAAGTGCTGTAAACAAAGAAATATCCTTATGGAGAGCCTTAAAACTGTGCACATACATCTGCGCCTGGGCAAGCACATAAATTATTGTAAGTATAACACCTAGTAATATGTAAGTACCGTTTGAATTATTTAACTGTTGTCTAATCTGTGCAAACTCAAGATGTTGTTGGCGTATAAAAAAAATAGCCATTAACAACATAAAGATGGCTAAAAAAAACTGCCACAGAAATTTGTTGTAAATCAGTTTGGAAAGAAAATTCTTTGCCTTGTTCATAATGGGCTATAAAAGAAATTACAAAAATTAAAGTCAAGAAATAGGGATTAAAATTAGCACAAAATTTATTATTATTTTTTATAAAACATTATGTAAATTTTTTAATATCAATCTATTTCCCAGATTTTAATTTAAAAAGAAATTATAAAAGAGATTTTTAAAAATCAACTAATCTAGGCTATTATCCATTAACCAGTCTTGATCTTTCCGAAAAGTAAATTTCTATAAATTTCTATTTCATGATTTTTAGTTTTTCATATTTAGATGATTTTTTAAAATGCAGTATTGAATTATTCAGCGTTATAAAGATTATTATTTTTCTTTTTGCAATTTTTTAAACTAGTTGTAGTTTTTTTTAGTCCAATTAACTAATAAAAAACTGGAGTGTTATTTTAATTTAGTAAAAACAGGCATATTTATTTACACCTGCTATAAACTCCAAAATGTATTTGCATAAATGAAGTGTTATGCTGATTAAATTTTAAGTAAAGAAGTATTTTAAAAACTTATTTTACTTAAATTATCTGCAACATTTTTTTACAAAAAGTTTTTTAAATATCCAACCAAAAAACGTGGTTACTTTTTTCATTTCGTTACATTAAAAAAACTGTATTCTAATTTTAAATACAAACCGTTGGGTGCCGTGCGAAGCATATTACTGTATATTTCTTTTACATACGCAACATCAATCCTTGCCTGGCTGTTGATTATAAATTGCAAAGATGGAACAATATCCAAAAATGATTTTCCATTTCGATTTAATGTTTGTCCCATAAATTCCATCATCAAATTAATATTTGTTTGTTTATAACTTTTATATTTATTTGGATACATTAACCTTCCAAATGATAAAGTATAATTTGTTGCACTGTTACTTTGTGAGGCGGGAAATTTATAAGTCTCTGTATTATTTGTGGCTTTCTCAAAACTGCTTGATGCACCGATAGCTATTTTATTGATGAGTTGTGTAGCAACTATTCCTGTTTCAAAGCCACTGTTATGCCCCATCGTATTTATTTCTTCCTGATGGATATCAGAATTATTTAAACTTAAACGCCCAAATGCAGCCATTCGAAAATGTTGATGTAAATCATCTTTGGAAAGAAAACGGTATTTGGCATAAATACTTCCCCCTTCAGTTACTAATTTTTTATTTCTGTTGCTTATAAATGCTGCAGCATGAAGCATCAAATTCTTATTTGCTCCCCACATTATTTCCGGCATTATGTGGTAATTGTTACCGGGCTTATACTTCTCTTTCATTAATGATTGCGCAAGTCTTACACCTATTGATCCCGTAGGCATATTGCTCGCCGGTTCTGTAACCACAAACAGTTCCTGTGCAGACACATCTAATGAAAGTGCCATTATTACAAAAACTAAAAACTGTTTCATATTAAAGTGTTTTTAAATGAAAGTTCTTATCATTATTTGCTGCATATGAAGGATACTTGCTAAAAGTTTTTTGTAGTTTTTTATATTCTTTTTGTGTTACAAATCCTTTATCCAAAACCTGTACTTTAACTTCTCCTCTTAAAGTTTGAGGTTTGGTATCTACAAAAATATAGGAGCTTTCTTTTGCATTGTACGATAAATTATCGCCTGCTTTTATATTATCAAAAGGAATTGTGAGAATAAGAGACCCAACAAAGAATCCGGCTTTTTCTACTTTGTCTTTAAATGATTTAGGAGATAATACATTCCCTTTTTTTAGATAAATAGTGAATGTATTGCTGTTAAGATCTGTTGTTACATTTTCTACCTCAGGCATTGCTTTAAATTGTTTATTTATTGCGTTGGAACACATAGAACAGGTCAACCCTGTAGCTACTAATTCTGCTTTGGATATTTGTGCATTAGCTTCAATTGTAAATAAGCCGATTATAATCAGCGTAATAATATGTTTCATAACTATTTGTTTTTTAACTGCAAATTCAATAGAAATTAGCAGCGGAATTTTAATTTTTATTAATTTTTTAGTTCTTCTTTTGTCTTTCGTACTGGCAGCAACCCGGTAATTTGTTATAAGTTGCTTCTGTTGCTTTGAATGAATCACTGTCATAACCTACGAGAGCTATTTTCTTTAAAATATCATCCTTGCTCGTTTTCGTAGCATCAAAAGTAATTGCAGCCATACCTGTTTCTTCGTTCCACACAACTTGAGAAATATTTTTTTGATTCCCAGCTTTTTCAATCTTGGTTTTGCACATTCCACAATTTCCATAAATCTTTGCCGAATCTGTTGCAGGATTTTTAATTTGAGCCTTTGCATTAAAAAATATGCACGATATGGCAATTGCCATTGTTATTATAGTTTTCATTATATAAATTTTGTAATTTTTTTTAAAAAGATAAATATATCCGACAACAACTATAAAAATTGTGTCAGCAATAAGATCTTTTTAAATTCTGTATGTACAATACAAAACTGTACGTTTTTGTATTGATGGTAAAAGGGGAGGAGAGTAGATAATTTGAAATGATTTGGCATCAAATGTCACTCCAGTAAATACATTTAAAGAAGAATAAATTTTTATTGCCGGAGCCTCGAATATATTTAGGAAAGATGCAGTTGTACTTTTTTGATGCTCAGTATTAATTTTTAATTGCTTTAGCTCATCTTTACAACAACCTTTTTTTGTTGCTTTTTCCTTCATGCCACATTTGTTACAGGTGGTATTTTTCGATTCGGAAATATCCCAACCAATAAATTTATCCATGCAAAAATGCAAATGCACACTAGCTCCAACAGTCGTTACCCCGTAAACAAATAATAATAATATGACTGCTAACTTTTTCAGAATCTAAAATTAATATTAATTTCTATTAATAATTGTTAATGTATGCATGGGTTTAAATATGATAAAGCATTAAAATGTTTCTAAGTTCCTTATTATTAATAAAATTTCTTAATAATTATGTATGCTATTACGATGATGGTTAGCAAAGTAATGATAGTAATAATTACAGCTGATTGATCCGGAATCTTTTTCTTAATTCTTTTTTTCTTTTTTAATTGCAATTTTAAATTCCCATTTATCTGTTTTACCAGTGAAGGAATTTTATTATTTGCAATTTGTTCCAGTCCTTCTGCCGCTTCTCTGTCAAAATCCTCATGTAATTCTTCCAAAATAAAATCATCTCTGTTTAATGCATCGTTTAAATCATTCAACCTTTCATAGTTGTCGTTTTCTTCGTTGTTTAATATATTTTCAAAATTATTGTTCATGTTCGGGCATTCTGAGCATTAAAATTTTTAAATTTCTTTTGCCGTTTTGAATGTGACTTTTTACTTGTAATCCACTGTAACTGGTTAAATCTGTTATCTCCTGATAAGATTTTTTTTGCAGATAAAATAAATTCAGGCACACACGCTGTTCATCTGAAAGCAATTTTAAAGCAACCTCTAGATTATTTAAAGTAACCTCCTTTTTTGCTGCATTATTTGTTTCTTCTTTTTCATTTTCTGGTGCATATATTTTTTCACTAATCTCAACAGTATCTTTCTTATTATCTCTTAATTTCATCAAACAATGGTTTTTTGCAACCATGTAAATCCAGCTTTTGAAATAGTCAACTTTATATTTATGTAATTCATTTATAATTTTTAAAAAAACCTGCTGTACACTGTCCTTGGCTTCTTCCTCATTCCTTAAATATTTCATGCATACGCCTAAAAGCATACCGGTATAACGCTGTAATAAAATTCCCAGCGCTTCAGTATTGCCATCTTTATTATAGGTCTGCAAAAGTTCCTTATCATCTTTATCGTGGTATTTTGTTACCATACTTTGCAATAAATGCAGTTTTATACCGATTAGATGAATACTTCAAAAAATTCCATAATAAATATTATTATTTT
>JANLVW010000486.1:0-1479 GCA_031364205.1 Ferruginibacter sp. | reverse complement strand
CACCGTTTGTTTGTCCGCTGTAATACACGTCTATCAAGAATGTCGAAGAACTTTTATATATTTTTACAGGACACTAGTGAACACAATGATAAAAAACAGCAAAATATTTCACCCGAAGTGTCGCTTATACATGCAGTAAAGCAAAAACTATAAATGACGGTGGATCCTTTGCACAAAGCAACTGGAGAGACAGAGCTGTAAAAGGAGATCCAAATACTGATGAGTTAGGTTATGCAAATTTTTACCAGCCGCACAGGGTTATTACATATGGATCTTACAGAGGAGAATATGCAAAATATTTTGCAAGCTCCATAGGTTTCACTTTTGAAGCTGCCAATAATGGGACGGGCACTTATACATACAATGGTGATTTAAATGGTGACAATCAAACCGGAAATGATTTGATGTATGTACCAAGAAATCAGTCTGAAATAGTTTTAGTAAGAACAAATGCTGCTGATCCTAGAACTCCTGATCAAATTTGGGCTCAGTTAAATAACTTCATCAGCCAGGATGTTTATTTAAACAAACAGAGAGGAAAAATTGTTTACAGAAATGGTGCATTAGCTCCATACTTAAAATAAAAAAATGTAAATTTTACGTAGGATATCTTTTATGAAACCAAAAATAAAACAAGAAACACCTTAAGGTTAATTGTTGACATTTTTAACGCAGGAAATTTAATTAATAAACAGTGGGGTGTTGCTAAGTCTTTTGTTAGGACCAATTCTTTAAATTTTGTTGGAATTGCTCCCGATGGTAAACCAACATTTTCTTTTCCTTACTTAGATTAGATGCAGCTACAAAAACGCTTAAACAGAGTTACAGAGATAATTTAAGTTTAGCTTCTAGATGGCAAATGCAAATTGGAATCCGTTATTTATTTAATTAATTACAAAAAAACTTAAAATGAAATCTTATTCATTCAATTTTAAAATTACCTGTTAATTACGATCACGTTATTTTCTTATAAAAAATATGAAAATAATATTAATGGTCTCGCAAATACTGAAACCACGAGCTCTGCAACATTTGTACTAAACAACAGAATTTTAGCTGGCTTTATTTTGGATGGAACTACATTAATAAACCTGCCTGCAGGATTATTACCGGCCTCCTGTAATAAATTTAGAAAACTACTTACATACCATACTACATCAACATTAAATAACTCCTGCATATACGGCAGGAGATGTGGTAACTGTTGTAGGCTATTTTAAAGGAGATGATTATGCAATAAGTAAACGAAAAATAAATGTTGGTCTTTTTAAAGCGCCGGCTGCTTTTATTACACCTGCAAATCCACCATCAGTTATAAATGTTTTGCAGAATGCAGAAGACAGGTATAGAAGCCAATGCCAACCGCTATACCTTTGTTTGGAAGAAAGCCATTGCTACCAACAAAGAAAAAATGAAAAAGCAGCTTACCGATATCTGGCTTTATGCACAGAGTGTAGCAGCCGATGAAGATAATTTGCC
>JANLVW010000481.1:0-6280 GCA_031364205.1 Ferruginibacter sp. | reverse complement strand
CGATAATCCATTTGAAGTTAAAAAAGGGAAGCCGGATCCTTATAAACAGCAGACAGATATTGTGCTGCCATATAAATAAATTAATTTATTTTTTACTATCTCCCATCCACCATTTATAAAATGAAGGAAACCATTTGCGCCAGGTTTGCTCATTGTGTGCACCATTTGCATCTGTATTAAATGAAAAATCATTTTTTACATTTTTTGTAATATTATTTTTTATCTTTTTCATGTCAGGTATCATATCGCTGTTTTCTTTTTCACCGGCGTAGAACCAATAACGGGCTGCTGTTTTTTTTGTTAACGACTTTGTCAATTGGTCTATAGAAGGTGCTATCCAATATGCAGGGGAAAAAATGCCAGCTGTGCCAAAAGTTTCGGGATGTTTTAAAACTGCATATGTACTTATTAAACCCCCTAAGCTACTGCCGGCAATAGCTGTATTTGATTTACCTTTTTTTGTTCTGTATTTTTTATCAATAAATGGTTTTAATGTAGTTGCTAAAAAATCAACATATTTCTCTCCTTCTGCTGCTCCGTATTTGGTATTGTCTTCAAAATTATATTCAGTTATCCTCTTCTCGTTACCATGGTCTATTGCTACAACAATTGCATATTTACCTGTTTGTTTTTGGAGCGTGTCAAGTGCCTCATCAATTCCCCATTCACCAAACGGAGCAATGTGTTCATCAAATAAATTCTGTCCGTCATGCATATAAAGTACAGGATAACGCTCGTTTGAATTTTTATAACTTGAAGGAAGATAAATAGAGATTTTTCTGTAACGGGCCAGTTCAGGAATGTAAAAGGAATCTGTTATTTGGTATACGTTGTTGCTCGCCGTATGTTTTTTTGGTAGGAAGGGTTGATTTTTCCAACCATAAATATTTACCTGTATCGAGGAACCCTTATCAATTTCTAATGTGTGATTACCTACATTTTCTCCGGTTGCTGTAACTTCTTCTTTATCCCACTCTCCCTGTGTAAATTTATAATTGAAAGTGCCACCGGGTAAATCCTTTAAAAGGATTTCCCATTTGTTGGAATCTGATTTTTGTAAAGCATATTTAGCTTCTCCGGGATTCCAACTATTAAACGTACCGGTTATAAAAATCTTTGTGGCTTTTTGCTTGGACAAATCATTTAGAATTATTTTTATGTTGTTTTGGCGATAAACATTTAAGTTCCAAAATAAAATAAATAACATCCAGCTTTTGTTCTCCAAAACTTTAAATTTTATGGTTTTAAAAGAGATGTTTTAATCATTCATAATTCCGTCAGACAGTCTCATGTAAAGTGTACGTAATTTAGGATAGTCAATCAGCAATCGCAGATGTTTATCGAGTGTTGTAATATCACCTCTAACTGCAGGGCCTGTTTGCATAATCCTTGGTGAGTGATATTGCACCTTTTCAGCAGTTTGTTTTATTAGGGGCAACAACAATTTAAAGTCAACCTTTTCATCAGTACAAAATTTTTCAGCTACGCTAAAAAGATAGTTGGTAAAATTATTTACAATAACTGCAGAGGTATGAAGCCTAAGGCGCTCTTCAGCTGTTTGAACAACTACTGTTTTACTTAAAGTTTCAGCAAATGTTTTTATAAATATCATTGTTTCATCATTATTACCTTCTATTAAGAAGGGGATTTCAGGAATGATCTCCATTTCTTTTTTTAAACTTTGAAGTGGGTATAACACGCCAAAGTTTGAGGACATGTTTTGTAATACTTTCATGTCGCATGAACCTGCTGTATGCATAACATGCACATTTCCAAAATTGATATTAAAAATAGCTTCTGGCAATGAATTATCGGAAAGGGCAACAATTACAAGATCAGTATTTTTATTGGGCTGCTCATTAAAATTTACCAGTTCACATTTAAATTTCCTGGCAAACTCCTCGCCTGAAATTTTATTTCGGGCAATTACCTGTTGTATGTTGTGCCCTTTGTTTGTGCATAGCCTACCCAATACAGTAGCTACATTACCACAACCAACAAAAGTTATTTTCATTTAAGTATTGATTAAAGTACGGAGTGATTAAAAATTTTAAAAACAATTCTTGTTATAATAAAATACGTAATTAAATATATACATATGATTGCCAAAAAAATCAATTAAATCAGCAATTTTTCATTTTTCATTTAATATTGCACAAACTTTGTAGCTTGAATATCCGTAAGGTTATGCAAGTATGAGAGAAATAAGCTTAAGAGGAATATAAAAAATATTATGGCTAAAAATTTATTAATCGTGGAATCTCCGGCAAAAGCTAAAACCATAGAAGCAATTCTTGGTAAAGACTTTGAGGTGAAAAGTTGTTTCGGTCATATAAGAGATTTGGATAAAAATGATATGGGTATTGACGTAAACAATAATTTTGTACCCAAATATATTATTCCTGCTGATAAAGACAGGGTGGTAAAAGATTTAATCAGCGCTGCTAAAAAATCAGATGAAGTTTGGCTGGCGTCTGATGAGGACCGGGAAGGTGAAGCTATCAGCTGGCATTTGGCTGAGGTTTTAAAACTGGATCCTAAAACAACCAAGCGTATTGTTTTCCATGAAATTACAAAGCCGGCTATACAAAAAGCTGTTGCTAACCCGAGGCTGATCAATATGAATCTTGTAAATGCTCAGCAGGCAAGAAGAGTTGTAGACAGGATTGTGGGTTTTGAATTAAGCCCGGTACTCTGGAAAAAAATTGGTATGCAGGGTGGTTTAAGTGCCGGTCGTGTACAAAGTGTAGCTGTAAAACTTATTGCAGAAAAAGAAAGAGAAATAAACCAGTTTAATGCCGTAAGCAGTTTTAAAATTGAGGCAATGCTTGGTGCTACAGACCTTAATGAACGCACCTTGAATTTTAAAGCAGAAGGGTCAAAATTTGACCAGCAGGATAACGCTGAACAGTTCTTACAAACATGTATTGGGGCAGATTATACGGTAAAAGATATTCAGGTAAAGCCGGGTAAGCGCACACCTGCAGCGCCATTTACAACTTCTACTTTGCAACAGGAAGCAAGTAGAAAACTTGGCTACGGTGTAAGTAAGACTATGCTGCTTGCTCAAAAATTATACGAAAGCGGAAAGATAACTTATATGAGAACAGATAGTGTTAACCTTGGGGAAACGGCCATGGATGCTATTAAAAAAGAAGTTAACAGTAGCTTTGGCGATAAATATCTGCAGGTAAGGAAATATAAAAATAAAAATGAAAGTGCACAGGAAGCTCATGAAGCTATCCGCCCGACTTACATGGATGCACGTGCAGTAGCAGACCAGGAGCTTAACCGTTTGTATGAATTAATTTGGAAACGTACTATTGCTTCTCAAATGAGTGATGCCATATTTGAAAAGACAACAGCAAAAATTGAAATAAGTACAAATAAACAGGATTTAAGTGCCAGTGGTGAAGTATTAAAATTTGATGGTTTCTTAAAAGTCTATTTAGAAAGTACGGATGATGAAGAAGAAAATGAAAATGAAGAAGGTGAAAGCAGGTTGCCGAATTTAACAGTAGGACAAAAACTTGCATTCAGAGAAATGACTGGGTCAGAAAGATTTACAAGACCTGGCGCACGTTACACAGAAGCATCATTGGTAAAAAAACTGGAGGAGTTGGGTATTGGCAGACCTAGTACTTATGCACCCACGATATCAACCATTGCAAAAAGAAACTATGTAATAAAGAAGGATAAAGAACCAACAAAAAGAACAGTGCGTTTAGTTACTTTAAAAAATAATACCATAACCAAAACAGCATCTCTAGAAAATACCGGTGCCGAAAAAGGAAAATTATTTCCGACAGATTTAGGACTTGTTGTAACAGATTTTTTAAGCGAGCATTTTAAAAGGATAATGGATTATTCTTTTACTGCAAATATTGAGGAAGAATTTGATGCAATCGCTGATGGAAAAATGGTATGGAATAAAATGGTTGGAGATTGGTATATTCCTTTTCATACCGGAGTTGAATATACTTTGGAGACTGCAGAAAGAGCAAAAGGAGAAAGAATTTTAGGTACTGATGAGGCAACGGGAAAACCTATAAGTGCTCGTATGGGCCGCTTTGGTCCCATGGTGCAGATTGGTGCCCAAACTGACGAAGAGAAGCCAAGGTTTGCAAAACTTACTGCACAGCAAAGTATAGAAACCATAACGCTTGATGAAGCTTTGGAACTGTTTAAACTAGGTACACCATTAGGCGAATATGAAGGACAGGATGTTACAACGGGTATTGGCAGATTTGGGCCTTATGTAAAATTTGGAGATGCATTTATTTCTATGCCGAAAGGTGAACAGGCTGCCTCGGTTGATATAAACAGAGCTATAGAAATTATCATAGCAAAAAGAGTGGAAGATGCGCCGATAGCCCATTATGAAGAAAAGCCAATAACAAAGGGTAAGGGTAGATTTGGTCCATTTATAAAGTGGAATGATATGTATATAAATATACCCCGGGCATACGATTTTGATATACTTACACAACAGGATTGTAATGAATTAATAGAAAAGAAATTAGAAAAAGAGTCAAACCGTATCATTCAAAACTGGCCTGAAGAAAAAATTACTTTAGAAAACGGGCAATGGGGGCCAATTATAAAATTTAATAAAAAGAAGCTGAAGGTGATTGGTGCCGGTGCTAACGGAAAATATTCAGTTGAAGAACTTGCTGTTATTGATTTCGACAGCATTAAAAAAATGATACTTATACAAGACCCAAAAGCTTTTGATAAAAAAGCTCCGGCAAAAAAGAAAGCAGCAACAAAATCAGCAACAAAAAAAGCTGCTCCTAAAAAAGCAGCCACCAGAAAATAATAATGGTCTCTTTAAAATATATCCTTACCAAAGATGACTACATCAAATTTTACACACATGTTTTTTGGGAAGAAGGTAAAAAGAAACGCATGGTAAATTTTTTAAAACAGGGAGGTTTTTTAATTACTTTTTTAATTGTGCTTTATTTTGCGGGAGGTTTGGGCTCATTTAATAATTTTTCTATTGCAATTTATAGTCTTATTTTTTTATCCACTTTACTCCCAATAATCAGCGGCAGATCTTCTATTATCAGAAGTGCTGAAAAAATAGCTGACAATCCTGACAACGATTCTTTGTTTACAGAATATAATCTTACTGCCATTGACAGTGAACTATTGATTAAAACTGAATTTACTGAAACAAAATATTACTGGAAATCCATCATAAAAAAAACGGAAACGGATACGCATTATTTCTTATTTGAAAATTCTTTGCAGGCAATTATAATTCCTAAAAGTGCTTGTAAAAGTGAAGAAGAAAAATTAGCTTTGAATAAAGTTCTTTCCAGAAATTTATCGCTGGATGCTGAATTTAATCAAATACAAAACTGATGCAGGAAAATAAAGAAATACAGGCACTGCTAAAACTGATTGACGATCCTGATGAAATTGTTTATGAAACAGTCAGTAATAAAATAATTTCTTTCGGCAAAGATATTATTCCAAATCTTGAAAATTATAGCGAAACCTTTGTAAATGCTGCGCTTCAGGACAGAATTGAATCTCTAATAAAACGATTACATTTCGAAGATATTAAAGAGGATTTTTTAAAATGGTCTTCCGGTACTGCCGATTTATTGGCAGGTTGTTTATTACTCTCAAAATATGTTCATCCAAATATGGATGCAACAGTTATTTTTAAGGAAATCGAAAAATTAAGAAGAAATATCTGGCTGGAAATGAACAGCTATCTCACTCCAATGGAACAGATAAATGTTATTGGAAGTATTGTATATAATTACTACAAGCAAAAAGGAATAGAAATTAATTATGAAAATGCTGACGGATTTCTTTTAAATAAAACGCTTGAACTGCGCAAGGGAAACGCTTTTGGTAATGGCACGCTTCTGCTCATACTTTGCGGTTTACTCGATGTTCCTGTTTATGCAATAAATATTCCGAAACAATTTATACTTGGCTATTTTGACCAGCATTACGATGTATTAAACCCGAAAGGTCACGCTTCTGAAAAAATTAAATTTTACATAGATCCTGTAAACGGACAAATGTACTCTCATAAAGATGTAGAAAATTATTTTAAGAAAATGTCCCTACCTCCTACTTCCTCCTTTTTTAAACCATTTGATAATAAATCAATCATGGTTTTAATGTTATCAGAATTGAAAAAGTGTTTTGAAAACGAGGCCCAATATCTAAAAATAAATGAGATAAATTCTCTTATAGAAATGTTGGAATTATGTTCTACCATATAACGACCAAACAGCATTGGAAATCAGCTCAG
>JANLVW010000455.1:0-1735 GCA_031364205.1 Ferruginibacter sp. | reverse complement strand
AAACGCTGTAGGGATGAGGTGCACTAACATTAAGCCAGGGATTATTAGCTGCAGGTTGGTTTGTAGCATTATTCCAATACAATTTTGCCTGGGGTGCATTGCCTGTGCAATGGTTATAAACAACATCCAGAATAACTGCAATTCCATTTTGGTGACATTTATCAATAAACTCTTTTAATTTATTTTTTGGTCCATAATATTTATCAGGTGCAAAATAAAAAGACGGATTATAGCCCCAGCTTTCATTACCATCAAACTCATTTATTGGCATTAATTCAATGCTGTTTATACCTGTATTTTTTAAATAATTGAGTGAATCAATTAATGACTGGTAACTGTGTTCTGCGGTAAAATCTCTTATTAAAAGTTCATAAGTAACCAGATTTTTTTTATCAGGTTTTACAAAACTGTTTGATACCCATGTATACTGAGGTTCAGCGGTTTGTATAATACCTACCAGTCCGGTCGTTAAACCTGTGGGATATGGTTTAAGGTTGGGATAAGTTACTGCACTTATGTAAAGATCATTATCAGGGTCTAGCACTTTTTGAGTGTATGGATCAGCAATTTTTATAGCATTATCAACGAGATATTGAAATCCATATTCAATACCTGGTGTAAGTCCATTAACAGTTAACCAATAATAATTACCGTCAGGTGTTTTATTCATTTGGTTAGCACAACTTTGTACCCAGTTTGTAAAATCTCCAACTATAATAACACTCGTTTTATTTGGTGCGAATAATACAAGCGTAGCAGATGTATTATTGGGATCATAATTTATACCTTCAACAAGACCTGCGGGCAAAGGGGCAATCGTTTGCGTTGAAGGAATGTAAAAAGAGAAAGAATCTTTTTTTAATCCACTTCCATCATTACCCTCAAACATTATTTTCTGATCACACGCTGTTGAGATTGTCGGATTGGCTGATATGGAAGTTGCACCTGTCGCCGTATTAACGGTATTTCCATTTAATTTTATTGTAAGCGCTGCATTATTGGAAGCTACTCCTGTAATATTTACAGCACCACCTAAAGGCACTGAAATTGGCTCTGCATAAGGAATATAACGTGGCTCGAATGGTGGAAGGTTAAGCCTTACATTAAATTGTCCAGCGGCGTAAACAGGAATGTACATATCACTCAAATCTGAATTTACTTCTTTTAAATTACCGGAAGCATTCCTAAAAATTACATTTACTTTAATGATAGTTTCGCTTGCAGGCACAGCAAAAAATGTACGCACACTTACCGGATTGTTGCTATTATCTTTTAGCGTATACTGATATTTATTTGCACCCAATGCTGTTGCATTTGCTAATGGATTTGTAGATCCGTAAACAAATTTTACATACCTCCAATCCGATGGTCCGGTACTTAAATTTGTAATTACTCCAACATGCATGTACACATTTGAAGAATTTCCGCCTTCAAAGTTTAAGAGTCCTTGGTTTCCTTTTGTACAATCAATTATAAAAGAAAGATTGTTATTTTCCTGTGGAAATTCCGGGGCCCATGTAAGTAGTCTTTGAGCATTTGTTGAAAAACCTACAATCACCACTAAAAAAGGGAGTAAAAATTTTTTCATATTAAATTTAAATTATTGGGGGGTGCTGTCATAAAGATATTAAAAACTAATAATGAAAGTATTTGTGGTTATGAAAGATATTTTTTGACTTCAGTTATTTATTATTAGCGAACATAAAAAAAGACAGCAATAGTGCTGTCTTTTTTT
>JANLVW010000111.1:0-1329 GCA_031364205.1 Ferruginibacter sp. | reverse complement strand
CCCAACGATCCGATAAACGTGGTAAAAGAAGATCCAATACAAAAAGGTTTATTGTTTGCAGGAAGTGAAAGAGAAGTGTATGTTTCTTTTGATGATGGCGCAAACTGGCAATCATTACGATTGAATATGCCGGCAACATCTGTAAGAGATCTGGTAATAAAAGATGATGATTTGGTAATTGGTACGCATGGCAGAAGCTTTTGGATACTGGATGATATAACACCGTTGCGGCAGTTAGCCAATCAACAAACAAATGAGTCAACGGTTTTATATAAACCCCAAAATACTTTTAGGGTAAGATGGAATATGTACCCAGATACTCCGATACCCCAGGAAGAACCGGCGGGACAAAATCCACCTGATGGTGCAGTGATAAATTATTATTTGAATGACAATGTAAACATCATCAGCCTGGAAATTTTGGATGGTAAAAATAATGTAGTAAGAAGATATTCATCAGCCGACACGATGTATAAAATTGGTAATGTAAATATTCCACATTACTGGATAAGACCGCAACAAATATTACCTGCCACCGCAGGCAGCCATCGTTTTATGTGGGATATGCATTATACCCCTTTGAATGTGCCGCCTACCTACCCTATTTCTGCAACATATATGAACACTGCACCTCTGTCGACATCGCCATGGGTAATGCCAGGTATATACACTGCTAAATTAACAGTCAATAGAAAAATACATACACAAATATTTGAAGTAAAGATGGACCCAAGAGTAAAAACAGGAATACAAGATTTACAGCAACAGCATGATCTAAGTATACTGTGCTACAATAATATTAAACATTGTATGAAAAAATTGGAAGGGTTAAATGAAAATACGGAGTCCGCAAAAACATTGACCGGTTTTATAAATAAGTTTAAAACTATTCATAGTACTTTACAGGAGAGTGATATGGTGCTGACAATGCAAATGATAAAAGCAACCAAAGAAACAACAGCAGCTTTTACCCAATTTTTTAAATCATTAAAATAGATTTATATATATTCCCGAAAGGTTTTGCTTACCTTAACTTAAAGCTCAACTGCAGCCTTCGTTGGTGCTTACATCTTTAATAATTAAATGCGGAGGCTTGGACTCGACCAGTCGATTTAATACCGTTCTACATTTTTCTTAGCTGCACAGTTGCGCTAGAAAGCGTTTTGTTCATTAACAAATTGTGAGTATCATGGTTGTGCAAAAAGCACAACAGTTATAAATTTTTTAATAATATAAAATCAAGTTATAAATTGTTGGGGTTTAAAAATTATCTTCAAATTGAACCAGAGGCTTTTTGTAACAGTCATTTAGTAAAAATCTTAATACAAT
>JANLVW010000421.1:0-11093 GCA_031364205.1 Ferruginibacter sp. | reverse complement strand
CGGTTCTCAGCTTAAACATTTATTACAGCTTACAGAATATGTAACTGGTTTAAATGCCCGTATCGGTTTTCCTAATGAGCATTTATCAGGTTCTCAGATAGATGAATTATCAAAGCCAATGTACAGTACTTGTATCGGTTTAATTTTAAAAGGATACAACGATTACGAAAACAAAAATAGAAAGTTCGACACCAATTTTATAAAAGTTTCCGGTACGGGTATTATGCAGGAAGAACCTGTAGTAAATGAATTGGAAGAAATATCTGCGGAGGTAGAACCCGAAATTGTAAAACGCAAAAAAACAATTAAAGGTTTTATGGACAGCTTTAAAACCAATTTAATTGAAATGTTTAAAGAAGAAGAGGATAGCGCATTGTAAAAAAATTACGAATCGACAACTTCGAATTACTTGTACTAAATTATTGAACAACCGTAATTCGTAATTATTAATTCGTAATTCAGATTAATAAATATTAACCATAAAAAAATTACAACATGATACATTTTGATTTGCCAAAAGATCAGTCCTCTATCATAAAAGTGATAGGCGTAGGCGGCGGCGGCAGTAATGCAGTAAACCACATGTTTGCTCAAAATATTGAAGGTGTAAATTTTATTATTTGCAATACAGATGCGCAGGCAATTGCACTTAGTAATGTGCCTAATAAAATACAGCTTGGTCCACACCTTACACAAGGTTTGGGTGCAGGTGCCAATCCTGCGATAGGCAGGCAGGCAACAGAAGAAAGTCTGGAAGAAATAAAAAGAATACTGGAAGTAAATACAAAAATGGCTTTCATTACCGCAGGTATGGGCGGTGGTACAGGCACGGGTGGCGCACCTATTATCGCTAAAATTTGTAAAGATTTAAAAATTCTTACCGTTGGTATTGTAACAACACCATTTGCATACGAAGGTAAAAAAAGAATAGCCCAGGCAGAAGAAGGTATTATGTTATTGAAAAACCATGTAGATACTTTGCTGGTTATAAGCAACGATAAGCTGCGTCACCAGTTTGGTAATTTAAAAATGAAAGAAGCTTTTAATAAAGCTGATGATATTTTAGCAACTGCCGCAAAATGTATCACTGATGTTATAAACAGTACCGGACAAATTAATGTCGATTTTGCAGATGTTTGTACCGTTATGAGCAATGGCGGTGTTGCCATTTTAGGAAGTGCAACTGCCGAAGGAGAAAACAGAGCTTTCGCAGCAATTGAAAATGCATTAACGTCTCCATTATTAAACGATAACGACATCCGTGGTGCAAAATGGATACTTATCAATATCAATTCTGCCGAGGGCGAGCATGAGTTTACAATGGATGAAGTGGAGATTATTCAAAACTACATTTTAGAGCAGGCCGGAGAAGATACAGATGTTATTTTAGGACTTGGTTACGACAGTACGCTTGGATCACAAATAGGAATAACACTTATAGCAACAGGGTTTGAACACAAAGACCCTTTTCCAAGAAAAAGTGTAGTTACCGAAACAACAAAACCTTCAAACGAAAAAGTTGTGATGGAGCTGGAAATGCCAAGGCAGCCTGCACCATTAGTAGCTGCAACGCAACCTACGCTTCAGTTTGAAGACGCAAGAATAGAAGCGCAAAAAGTTGAATTTGAAAAACCTGCAGACCCAATGATGCCCACAATGATGCAGGAAAATAACGTAGAACTACCAAGTATAACTACTGTGGACAATTCGAATGAGCTGCCTGTTTTTTTTGAAATATCTTCATCATCTGATCAAATTCCGGTAATACAATTTGAAACTGAATTTATAGCCCCAATACCAAAACAGGCTGTAAAAGAAAACCCATTAATAGAAGAAATAAAAAAAGAAGCTAGCAATAAAAGCCAACTTTCGTCGGGAGGCTTTCTGGTAAAGCCAACGCAAATTTATGCAGAGGTGAAGCCGGAGAATTTAAAATCCACTCCAATCGATAAACCACTGCCGGTCCAACCTGCAATACAGATCGACGAACCTGTTATTGAGATGCACATGGTAGTAAAAGAACAACCAGAAACGGCGGAGGATAATCCTCAGGCAAAGTTTCAAACACAGCCTTTTATAAGCAACTCTGTTGAGGAGCCTGCAATGCAGGACGAAACAGAAGAGCTTAGGCGCCGGGCATCTGAGCGGATTGCAAAATTGAGAAATTTATCTTTCAACATTAACGCAGCCGATCCGAACAATGAGTTTGAAACTGTACCGGCATACCTCCGTCGTAATATGGAAATCCATAACCAGATTGCAGATGTAGAAACCTTTTACAGCAATTACACCGTCAGTTCCGACGATAAAAATCAGGCAAATATAAATACCATTAATAATTTTTTAGACGGTAAAAAACCCGACTAGTAACTCGCTTCCTTTGAAGCTCATGTGGCTTCAGCAAGTGTGTGTTTGTGTCACTGTTTGTGTAGCCCCTTTTCTATAAAATGAAAAGGGGTTTTTTAATGCTGTTTATTTTATTATTTTCAAAATGAGGAGCAGGAACATTTGTGCAAAGTCAAACATTTGTATCCGGTTATACATTGCAATCTTTTTTGTTCATAGGCAACAAAAAAGTATTTCCGCTTCTACCCCGCCTATTAGGGGCGGTATTTCTTTTTTCAACCTTAATGCACCAATTCCCTTCCTTTGGAGGGGTGGCCCAACAGGCTGGGATGGTTTTTATTTCTTTCCAAATTCTTTAATTATATAATCTTTTATTCCCATAATTAAAGTTTGTAATATCTCTATCAATTGCTTCTGAAAAAAACCTGCTAACGTTTTTCTTTTGCGAGAAGCCTTAGTGAAGTGTTATGTAGCAGGTTCTCCACGAAATTTCTTTCGATGGGTATGTTGTTAATATGGGTTAGTATAGTGTTGTTTTTCTAACGGTTGGTGTCGACACCAACGGTTAGAAGAAATACTAAAATTCAATAAATTTTATTTTTTTTAATTGCTCAGTTTATTATTCTTTTTTTAAATAATGTTGCATTTTTTTTCATTTATTTTTTTAAAAACTGCTAATGAATGTTAAATTATGTAAACATTATTAGTAGTAAAATTTCTTTTCTTTAAACCACAGAAATTATTTTTTCGATTTTATTATTACTAATTAAGAAAATCAAATTTCGATATTAAACCAAAGCGTATATGTTTGGTCTGTATCCCAATGAATATGAAACCAAAACTATTTTCATATCTACTTATTGTTTTATCATTATTATCCCTGGTTCCAATAGGCCTTCGTTATTTAAATGATAAAAATCCCTTAATAGCTTATGACTATAAAATCCCGCTGCATAACCATAAGGAAGAGTATGACCCATCACTGTGTTATCTTAACTCTATAAAAAAACTTGAAGCGTATTGTGATAGTCTTTTTTATATATCTAATGAAAAATATACTCTTGAACAATCGGAAAAAATATATACTAATATTGTCGGCAGTGTAATAAGAAAAGGATTCTATTGGGGTTACTCGTGGTATACTTTTTCAGATAATTATTTAAGCGTTGTAATTTCTAAAATTACTGGTGGAGATTATGCTGCTATTGTGGATCCGGATGATATCATGAAACATCCAAATCCAGCCTGTAGCCAACAAGCCATAGTTATGATGGAAACCTTTAAAGGAAAAGGATTTAAAATGCGTAAAGTAGGTTTTTTAGGAAATAATAAAGTGGGCCATTTTGCATGCGAAATTTTTTATGGAAATAAATGGCATTTTCGTGATCCTACCCTTGAGCCTGATACAGCTGTCTTAAATAAATATGACACACCCAGTATAAAATTCATCATAGCACATAAAAATGTATTATTTAGCAGCTATAGAAATTTCAGTAAAGATTCAAGTTTTATTCTGGATGTATTTGGGCATTACAGCTATGGAAAAACAGATATTTTCCCTGCAAAAAATGCTTTAATTTTTCAGAAAACAACAAAATTCTTATCAAACAGCATTTGGTTATTTTTTTTATTAGGGGCAGTTGTAATGTATAATAAAAATAACAGTTCAATCATTTTTATGAAGCAGAAGTCATATGAAGATTTTTTAATTATAATAAGTTATTGGAAAAACAATTCGCTGGCATTCAAAATCCATCTTATGAAATATTCCTCTGTGTATCTTTTGCAAAATCAATACTTCTGATAAAATACATGCATAACATTTTTCTTTTGCGAGAAGCTTTAGTAAAGGATTATGTAGGAGATGCTCCACAAAATTTCTTTCGAAGGGTATTTATTAAACATACCCTTTGTGAAAGCTAATGTCTAATCTTCCGACTCGTCTATCTTATAATAAAACGTTTTTCACTTTTTTACGGTTCGTAATTTTGCTCAAAAGAAGTGACTAAGAAGTAATACTATTTCCAAATACTGAAATTGAGTTTTATTTTTTTTTTCTGTAAAAGCGTGTACCAATCAATGAACAATACAGCGCATATTAAAATAAGCCCGAGCACCAAGCCTGTAAATGTTTTCCAAGAAATAAACCCATGCATTATATCAATAGTATTTTCTGCAGCATATTTCCCCAGATATACCATTATCATATCACTAATAAATTTGCCTACAAAGAAAGGCGGGATAACAACCTTGGCTTTGATCTTTGCCATTGCTATTGCTGTAAACAAGGGTGTGGTTGGTATGGGTATCAATGTATAAATAAAAACAATTAAAGGAATTTTCCATTTTTCACCACTCAGTTTTTCACCGAGAAATTTAAGTTCATCATCTTTCTTTTCATTAATAACTTTTGAGGTTAGCCTTGATATATATAAAGTCATCAGATATCTGCCAATTGCAGAACCTAATACTCCAACAATCAAAACAAGCCAAATATTTAAATGAAATTTAATCTGGAAAAATACCATAACAGACCATGCGGGCGGGCCGATGAAGGGGATCAGATCAACTAATAAGGAAGAAATAAATACCAATACATAATAAAGCATGTACTAAAGATAAGCGTGTTTTTACCGTTGTTGGTATCCAACAAAAGCCAAGTAGAAAACATAATAACAAATTTGGAGTAGGCTGTAAAAAAATAATATTGGTATTTTTTGAATATATAAAATCTATAGTAAAACTAGTTTTACATTGCTATAATTTATAATCATTGATGTAGATGTTGGTATTGCTGGGCTTCTTTATCTGAATGTATCTTAACAACTGCGTTTATTAAAATACTGTTTGCCCACTAGGTTTCATTTATTCCATCCACTTACTTTTTATTTAAAGATAATTTCCCGTTACTTTTAACCAATGAATATATCTCTCAAAAATCAAAGAATATTGGTTACAGGTGCTTCCCGTGGAATTGGAAGAGCGATTGCAAAGCAACTTTCCCAATCAGGTGCTGAAGTAATCATCCACTATAATACCAATAAGTTGGAAGCCGATAAATTGAATAATGAACTTGAAAATATAAGTTATACAGCGGCATGTAATCTATCGGACGCTGACGCGGTGAGCGGCTTTATTCCCAGCCTTGTTAAAAAGTATGGTCCGATATCGGCACTGGTAAACAATGCGGGAATTTCGCCAAGTGCAGCCGATTCGTTGCCAACAAATGAATGGTTAAAAATTTGGGAACAAACTTTTGCAGTAAATACAAGGGCGGTAGGAATTTTATGTAAAGAATTTGTAGAACATGCTAAAACACTGCAGAATGGTAGAGTTGTAAACATCTCTTCCCGTGCAGCTTTTCGTGGTGATACAACAGACTATATTGCCTATGCTGCAAGCAAAGGGGCGATCGTAAGCCTCACCAGATCAATAGCCCGACATTACGGAAAACAGGGAATTAAAGCATTTTTAATAGCTCCAGGTTTTACAAGAACAGATATGGCAAATGCAATTTTGGAAGAATACGGTGAGGACTTTGCGTTGAATGATATTGCCCTCAATGAACTTACGACTCCAGAAGATATTGCACCCATGGTGACTTTACTTTGTAGTGGTTTGGCCGACCATGCGACCGGAACATCCATTGATATGAACGCCGGTTCATACGTTCGGTAAACATCATAAACACAAACTAATATTTCTTCTCGCCCTAATTGTAATTTATAAAAATAGCGGGCTTTCTACTGCGAGGTACGTATACAATTAAAAATTTGCGTGTTTGAAAGTTCGATCATTCAGGCCTTCAACAAATCCTATTATAAATAAATGTGTTGTTACAGATATCTAACATAATCTTCATTGTAAAACAACTTCAGCATTCATTTACAAAAATCCAGTAATTTAGTTTGTAAACACCTGTAGCTGCACTAAATCTAATTGCTATCGTTATAAAGTAATTTTTATCAAAACCTAAATAACAAAATAATTTAAAATGAGTATAACAGATTTAAAAACAATTGGAATTTTAGGTGGAACGAGCTCAGTTGCAACAGGTGAATATTATAATCTGGTAAATAACAAAGTAAGGGAAACTTTAGGCGGACTTAACATTGCTGAAATGGTTATTGTCAGCGTAAATTTTGGTAATATTGAACGATTTGTACGTACTGAAAATTGGGAAGAAGCAGGTGAATATTTAATTGAAAAAGCAAAGCGTATAGAAGCCGCAGGAGCTGATTGTTTGTTTCTTGCTACAAATACATTGCATAAAGTTCGGGATAAAATTAAAGCGGTAATTTCAATTCCTTTTATTGATATTTTTGAGACTGTTTCAAAAGAAATTATTAAAAATGGTAAATCCAAAATCGGAATGTTGGGAACTTATGCTGTGATGAACGATAAATTTTTTGCAAATGCTTATCAGGAATTTGGTGTTGAAATAATTAATCCGAATGAAGACGATAAAAAGGAAATTAATCGAATCATATTTGAGGAATTGACAAAAAATAAATTTTTGCCGGCATCAAAAGAATTTATGATTCGGGCAATTAAAAATTTAGCTGATAAAGGTGCAGAAGCTGTTATTTTAGGATGTACAGAAATTAAATTATTAATCAGCCAAAAAGATATTGTTGAAATTACACTGTTTGACTCTACAACATTACATTGCGATTTAGCAGCGAAAATATGTATCGGAGAAATCAAGTTAAATTAATACTAAGATTTGGCTGCAACAAATACAAAAGGTAAATGAGCAACAAAACTACCATTCAGTATACAAACCGTATCATTTTAAAAACTATTTAATTAAGTTTTATAAAAATTATTATAATGAAAAAACTATTGCTGATTTTTCTATGTATTCCTTTTTTTGCAAAGTCACAAACACTTCCTTCTATCGAAGAAAAAACAAAAAACTTCACAGTATTTCCTGGTTTTATTAAATTTTATTGGGATGTAAATGCCGGTAAAATTTGGATGGAAATAAACAAACTTGATTTTGAATTATTATACCAGACATCTTTACCGGCAGGTTTAGGCTCTAATGATATTGGTTTGGATCGTGGAAAATTAGGAGCAACATCCATCATAAAATTCACCCGTGTTGGTAATAAAATATTGATGGTTCAGCCTAATTATAATTATCGTGCAATTACCAATGATGTTGCAGAAAAAATATCGGTCGAACAATCTTTTGCACAGTCAACATTATGGGGTTTTGTAGCTGAAGCAGAAACTAAAGGCACTGTATTAGTTGATGCTACTGCATTTTTTATGAGAGATGCTTTACAGGTATCTAATCAATTACAAAACTTTAAACAGGGAAATTATAGCATTGATTTTTCAAGGTCTGCGATGTACATGCAACGCACAAAAAATTTCCCTTTAAATGCAGAATTTGAAACAAGCATAACATACGTTTCAAAAGATGCTAAGAGTGATAATATGGTTTCAACTGTTGCACCGGTTTCAGAAGCAATTACTTTACGTATTCATCATTCTTTTATAGAACTGCCCGATAATAATTACAAGCCAAGGTTGTTTGATGCACGTTCCGGCTTTAATGCTGTTTCTTATTTTGATTATAGCACACCGGTTACGGAACCCATTAATAAAATGTTTATTACCCGCCATCGCCTGCAAAAAAAGGATCCTTCAGCTGAAATGAGCGAACCTGTAAAGCCAATTATTTATTATTTAGATAATGGTACTCCTGAACCAATACGAAGTGCATTGTTAGAAGGTGGACAATGGTGGAACCAGGCCTTTGAAGCAGCAGGTTATAGAAATGCTTTTCAGGTAAAACTTTTACCGGAAGATGCTGACCCGATGGACATAAGATACAACATGGTAAACTGGGTGCATCGCTCAACAAGAGGGTGGTCTTACGGTGCTTCTATTGTGGACCCACGAACCGGTGAAATAATTAAAGGAAAATGTAACCTTAGGTTCGCTGCGGGTGAGGCAGGATTATTTAATTGCGCAGGGACTTTTAGCCCCTTTTGAAAATGGCATGCCGTCAGATAATAAAATGCTTAAAATGAGTTTGCAGCGCCTTAAACAACTTGCAGCACACGAAATTGGGCACACACTAGGGCTTATGCATAATTATATTGCTAGCACGCAGGGTAGTGCAAGTGTGATGGATTATCCATCACCAATGGTTTCTATCAATAATAAAGGAGAGATAGACCTTGACAATGCATACACAAACCAAATTGGTGATTGGGATAAAGTATCAATAAATTATGGTTATGCTGATTTTGCTGCAGGTACCAATGAATCAATGGCTTTAAATAAAATAATTACAGATGCTGCCAAAAATGGGTTAACGTTTATATCAGACAGAGACGCAAGGGATCCAGCAGGGTTACACCCCTCTGCACATTTATGGGACGTGGGTAAAGATGCGGTTACCGGATTGAAAGATGTATTGAAAGTTCGTGAAAAAGCACTGGCACAATTTGGTTTGAATAATCTTCGAAATGGTACACCGATGGCTATGCTTGAAGATGTGTTGGTGCCCATTTATTTGTTTCATCGTTACCAGGTAGAGGCTGTTGCAAAGCAGGTTGGCGGATTAAATTATTTCTATGCATTAAAAGGAGATGGGCAAATGATAACTCGTCCACTTACAAAACTGGAACAGTTAAATGCCTTAAATGCAGTTGTAGAATGTATGGAGCCAAAACTGTTGACATTGCCTGAAAGCATTATGAAATTAATACCACCACGACCTGCCGGTTATGGTTATACAAAAGAATTATTTAATCGTAGAACAGGTCTTGCTTTTGATCCATTAGCCGCTGCAGAAAGTGCTGCTGATTTTCCATTGTCGTTTTTATTTAATCCTGCACGCTTAAACAGAATGGTACAGTACCAGGCTGAAAACGATGGATTGGGTATTGATGATATGATAAAAACTTTAATGGATAGAACCTGGCGAGCGCCACGATTAATAGGTTTAGAAGGTTTAATACTTCAACAAAATGAACAGTTGCTGCTTACTTATTTGTTGGGCGTTTCTTTAAATGCAGATATATCTTTTGCAACAAATGCGGCAATCACAAAAGCAATAGATGACATAAACATTTACGCAAAAAACCAATTGCCTACAGCCGGTGCAACTAAGAAAGGTTATTTATTACTAACACTGGAAAGAATTAAAAATCGTTTGGAAGGCAAACCATTTGTTCCTGAGATATTACCGCCCGGTGCCCCAATTGGATGTGCAATGGATTAACTTTTTTTGTTTTTTTCTGTATATAAATACTACCTAAATGTGTTAAAGCACTCATTGAAAATGATGCTTTAACACATTTGAAATTGCATTAGTATAAATAAGCACATTTGATATTCGAACTTGTCTGCAATAATATTTTTAAAAAAATTTTCGATTATATTATCTAAAGCAAAAATTAAGAAACATATCTACACTTTTTTATCTGCATTATTTTTCTTTTGTTTTTCTTCTGTCATTTCCATTTCCCCTGCTATTACCATTTTCTCTATTCCCCCAAGGTTGCATTTGTTGTTCATGTTGTCCATTCATTTGCTGATTTCTTATCTGCTGTTGATTGAAATGTTCTTGGCTTTTTTGATGATTGGTATTTTCTTGTTGATTTCTCATATCCATTTGATGAGACTGGAATTGTCTTCTTTGGTTATTTGCATTTTTTTGCTGATTTTCAATTGCATTTTGATTAGCATTCAAAAGTTTGTTTTGATTTTGAATGTTTTTAGGTACAGCTCTGTTAATATTTTCAGCTTTGTATGTTTGTTGTTGATTTAAACCAACAGACTTTTGCGTATTATCATTCTTAAGATTCGCTGTAAGATCATTCGTTGTTGAAACTTCAGCAAATTTTTCAGGATGACCATGATTTACTGAAACAAACTGATTTTTGTTACCACGTGCAAAAGATTCATTTGATAACTGAGATGTGGTTGGTTTTAAATGTGATTCTTTTAAAGCAAGCTGTTCACGCTGCGTAGGCTTAGTAGTTATGCCGCCTTGACCATTAAAACTTGTCCTGTTATTATTTACTAAACTGTTATTGTTGATAACAGTATTATTAACATAGGTATTGTGAATTATAGTAGTATTTATATTGTTAACAGCCGTATTGTATCGAAAAACGTTACCCTGCCACATTCCTCCTCCATAACCACTGCCTCCATAACCACAGCCATAATTAATCCCTCCATAATAACCTATATGCCTACCCCAATAACCATGATTCCAACCATAAAAGCCATCTGCAAATCCCCAATAACCTGGCGTCCATAAAAAACCAAATTGTGGGGGTAGTAACCAGGTGTCTGGAACCCAATAATAGTCCTCTTCGTTGTAAGCCCAATAGCCTGGTGTCCACATATATCCATCACCGGGACAATATCGTTGGGTATATATTGGTAATGCTGGCGGTGCTGTTCGTATAGATATCCCAACGCTTATCTGTGCGTTTGTATAATTTGTTGCGCTTAAAACAATTAATAAAACAATAAAGCATTTAAATATTTTTTTCATAAATAATTTTTATGAAGTATAGACTCTTTTTAATTAAAAAGATTAAAGCTATTTATATTGTTATGATATAATTGTGATTTAGAGATATTTTTAAAAGGATACCAATAGTATTGTCAATTAAAATTTAATGGTTATTTAGGGAAAATTAATTTTACTGTTAGATGTTGTCTATTTATTCAAAAGAGGTGTGGTAAAAGTATTAATTGGAGATATA
>JANLVW010000391.1:0-1266 GCA_031364205.1 Ferruginibacter sp. | reverse complement strand
GCGCCAGGAACTCATCTAAAATCACAAGCGACGGTTCATCGAGTCCGCGGCGCAATGAACTCTTCACTCATCAATAAGAATATATAAAAAAAGTTTAAAGAAGCCGTCTCAATAGAAGAGACGGCTTCTTTATTATCAATTTTTACAAGCGCATAAATCAGAACAACTAAATTTTAATAATTATATAAATGAAAACTCTGATTATTTTTTTGACTTGCCTATTCATGGGCGCATTTAGTTTTTCTCAATTACCCGGCCGCCAACAGATTCAAAGTGATGCAAGACTGCTTAGTACCAAGTCTAATGGATATGCTACCATTCAAACTTATAACGAAGCTGCCAAAGGATCACAATTTTACCCTGAAGTTTGGTCTAAAGGTGTGTTACAAACTACTGATAATCTAAAATACGATTCTGGGTATTTGTTTATTTTAGATAAAGTACATCAGCAATTATTTGTGCAAACAATAGGAACTTCAAAAATATTTAATATAGGCAAAAATCAAATTAAACAACTAAGGATACACACAGACGGAAAAGATCATATTTTTAGTGTTTCAGATACCTATTTAAAAACTAAGGAGGGTGATTTTTGTGAAGTTCTTGTTGATTTCCCCAATAAATTTTCATTTATAAAAATTATAACTACAAAATATATTCATTCTGATAATACGGACTTTTCAAAAATGAGGGATGGCGAATTCAGGGACGAATTTCTTGATAATATCAGTTATTACCTTATTAAACCTGATCTTTCTTTTAATAAAATCTTACTTAACGAAAAAGGTATAAAAAAAGCTTTTCCTAAAAATGAATTAGTTTCTCAATACTTAGAACTTAATACATATGTAAGTAACGATGAAAATTATCAAATCAACATGATAAATTATATAAACCTAAACATAAATAAATAGCCTACAGTAAATATAATCAAAGATGGAAAATACTTCTCCCAATCAAATCAATATAGAAATCTCTGAGGAAACCTCAGAAGGTACTTATATCAATCTCGCAATTATTACACACAGCCATGCAGAATTTGTTTTTGATTTTGTAAATGTGATGCCTGGTGCGCCTAAAAGTAAAGTAAAAAGCAGAATCATTATGACACCTTTTCATGCAAAGCGTTTTATGAAAGCTATTGTGGAAAATGTACAAAAATTTGAAGCTGTTAATGGAACTGTACAGGATTTAGAAGCGGTAGAAATACCATTTAATTTTGGTGGACCTGCGGGTCAGGCTTAGTAAAGTTTATAGAATTATTTA
>JANLVW010000379.1:0-1185 GCA_031364205.1 Ferruginibacter sp. | reverse complement strand
TCTAACGATCTTTTAAAAATTTGAATGCCCAGCGGATTTTTAATTCTTTTAAAAAGCAGGGTCCTTTTTGCTTTTGGTTTGCGTAATTCTGCCAATATTTTTTTATCAGAAAAGCCATGCTCTAATGATTCTTCTTCAGTATTACAATAATATACTGCTTCAATTTTACTCCAGTAAATAGCAGCGCAACACATTGGGCAAGGCTCTGCACTTGTATATATTTCGCAGCCCGATAAATCGATTGAAGCAATATTCTTACATGCATCTCTTATTGCTACTACTTCACCATGCGCTGTGGGGTCAAGGTCTGCAGTTATCCTGTTACTGCCGCTGCCAATAATTTTACCATCTTTTACTATAATGGCCCCAAAAGGTCCACCACATTTACTATCCAATGCATATTGGCTAAGATCGATAGCCATTTGCATAAACCTGTTTTTATCTTCTTTTAGCATGAGTATGTTTTAGTATAAAATTATTATATTTAAAGTCGCAACAGCAATTCAATAGTTATATTTTCTAAAAACATAAATAAACTTAGACTTATGATAATCAAAAAAGATAATTATAGAAAATCATCTACTTATATATTTATTGCTGCTTTTTTGATACTCATAAATATGGTATTAAATTATTTTATTTCAAATCATATTTTCTCATTTCGACAGGATATAACGATACCATTATTTTTCCTAGGATTCACCTTATTGATTGCTTTTTTTATTAGAAAACAATATGCCTGGGTTAAATTTTTTTTAATAATTAATATTTTATTTTATGGTTTCCTTTTATTTTTTACTTTATATACTTTAACCGCGAACCAAAGATTATATGAGGTAATTTTAATTTCAGGAATCACTATTTTACTTATTTATTCGTTGATAATAGTATTTAAAAAACCTAGGTTTATTACACCATAAATTCTTTTCATTAAAACAATTTCCCTTGCCCACCAGGCACGCTAAATCTACTCGTATCCAAACTCCATTCTTCAGCATTCATATTGTAAAGCAGACCATATTTTTTATATTGCTGTGCTACCATTTGCGCAATATTTCCTTCGCCACGCATACGCACGCCCCAGCGAGAATCATTTACTTTCCCATCGTGACTTTGCTCAATTAAATGACATACTTTATCTGCATGGTTTGGAAAGTTTTTGTAGAGCCAATCGTGAAATAAAAA
>JANLVW010000335.1:0-4240 GCA_031364205.1 Ferruginibacter sp. | reverse complement strand
AATATCCATTTTTAACCCTGTTAACTGTTGCCCCAGTTCATCATGTATTTCACGGGCCATATGGCTACGTTCGTTTTCTCTAATCGTTTCAATATGCGAAGCCAGATCTCGCAAAGCTTCATTGGATTTTTGTAAATTTTCTTCAGCCTCAAATTTTGCTGTAATGTCGTTGGCAAGAGAAAGAATGGCGGGTTTACCCTCAAAAATAATATCGTGCGTTAGTATGTTTACCTTTATTTTTCGACCATCTTTTTTTACATGTTCGAATATACTTTGCATTTTTATACTGTCAGCTTTTTCATTTGGCAAATGTTTTTTTAAACTGTTGCCTAATGAATCCAGGTCAGCAAGCTTCATTTTAAAAAATTCCTTTTTGCTGTATCCGTAAGAAATTAATGCCGCATTATTTACATCTATAAAATTACTATCGTCCTGCGAGTTAATCCACATTGGTAAAGGATTATCATTAAAAAGTAATCTGTATTTTTTTTCAGATGCCTTTAAAGCTTCTTCAACCTGTATCCGTTCAGTTATATCCCTTAATATTCTTTGAAAACGCCCATCATAAAGTTGCTTGGCGCTTACTTCTACATTTATCATTTTGCCGTCCTTTCTTCTAATGAAATGCTCCGATATTTCCACCGCCCCACTTGCCATTGCATTATAACGCAAGGGGATTTTAACTCCCCCTTCTTCAAAAAATATATCGTCGGTGTTCATGTTATCCAACTCCTCCTTTTCATATCCTGTTAATGTAGCTGCAGTTTCATTTACTTCAATAAAATTTCCATCTTCATCTGTTATAATTATACCGTCAGATGCCTGCTGCACAAGCGTTCTAAATTTCTTTTCACTTTCAAAAAGCTCTTTTTGCGATTGTATTTTTTCAGAAATATCAATCCCAATTCCCATTAAACATTCCTGATTTTCGTACAATATTTGCATCCCTGTAAAATAAAAAGGAATAATTTTTTCGTCTTTACATCTTAAAAGGGTTTCTACTGTATCACTTCCATTTATAAAAACTTTTTCAATCTTATCCTGAATAATTTTTGCCTCACTATCGCTGACAAATTGTAAGGGATGAAGTAATTTAATTTCTGCAGGAGTATATCCACTAACTATTTCAAAGTTTTTATTCCACCTTAAATATTTTCCCTCTTTATTAAAAAGAAAAAATATACCCGGCATACTGTTTATTATAGAATCAGAAAGATCTTTTTCAAGCGTTAATTTTTTTTCTATTTCTTTTAAAGCTGTAATATCCTGCATAGCACCCAGCATTCTGTATGCCATACCATTTTTGTAAAGAATATAACCACGATCGTAAATAAGCTTATAATTTCCATCATTATCTTTAAAACGAAACTCTTCTGGTAAAACAGATATTTTTTCTTTGATGGTATGTTTAAAATTCTTAAGAAGATTTTCTCTATCATCTTCATGTACTCTTTCAAAAAAATTCTCAAATTTTGAAATTGTATGTTCTTTAATACCTAACATTTTATTAAATCTAAAATTACCTGTTAGTGCATCATTTATAATATCCCAGTCCCATATTGCATCGTTGGTGGCCTTTGCTACAAGCTCAAAACGTTCGTTAGATATTTTTAAAGCCTCATCTGCCACTAAAAGATTTTTTGATACAGCCTGGCGTTCAGAAGTATCCAGAAGGGGTCCTATTGTTACATCTTCACCGTTAAATTTTGTAAGAGAACCAAATACTTCTGCATAAATTATTTTGCCCGTTTTATGAAGACCGCTAAACTCATAATTATGCGAGGTAATATTATTGATGGCATTTGCCTCTAAACTTTTAATAATAAAATGTCTATCGCTTTCCGCTATCAAATTTGTTATATCAAAATCATTGTAAAGTTCTGCTTCTGTGTAACCGAATATTTCTGCAAAGCGAGGATTTACGTAAATTAATTTTTTCCCTTTTCTTATGTAAACGCCCACCATTGATCGCTCTACAAGCCCCCTAAATTTAGCTTCTGCATTTAATCTTTCCTGCTGTTCATTTGCAAGTTCAATTTCCGCTTTCTTCTTGCTCGTTATGTCCTGGTAATAAATTGATATCCCGTTTTCAGACGGATAAATTAAATCATTAAACCATTTATCTTCTGCTGAATAATAAAGTTCGCAACGCTGCGGTTGCTGCGTTTTTTTTGCCAGCTGTAAAGTCTCATAAAAAGGTTGCTCAATTAATTTTGGAAATTTTTCCCAAATATTCTTCCCTATAATTTCACTTTCAGTTTGGCCGAGCAGCAAAAGTGCCGATCTGTTTAAATAAGTATAATTCCAGTCATTATCCAAGGCAATAATTGGATCTATAATTCTTTCAAAAAAGAAATTAAGTTCCGAAACTTTTAAATTAACCTGCTCCTGAAGATTTTCAGACAACGCTTTTAAATCTTTTTGTAACTGTATTCTTTCAGTAATATTTCTAACCAAATAAACATAGCCGCTTTTTGAATTCATATTTCCTTTTATGGGCATTTTACTTACTTCTACATTAATTGGAATACCAATTTTATTAACATGCATTTCCTCACCTTTCCAAATATCATTGACGAAAATCGGATCATCTAAATTTATATCCCCCTCTTCATCATTCTTAAACAAACTTAAAAGTGATTTTTCTTTTACTTCCTCAACCGTGTATCCATAAAGGGTTTCAGCATGTACATTGAAATCAGTAATAATTAAATTATTATCTGTAATAATAATAGCATCATAAATATTTTTTAAAAGGGCAGAATTGTACAACAACAGTTTGTTTAAATTTTTAGCCTTTTCAGTATCCCGTTTTACATATAAATATGCAAAAGTTAAGCTGCTAAAAAAAATTGTTCCCAGCAATACGACAAGCAATAGCTGTTTGTTATTGTTACGCTGCTTCTGCGCTCTAGTATTCTGTAAAATATTTATAGCATCTTTTTCAAGGTTACCTGAGAGCTTTATTACAGAATCAATTTGGTTATTGGCAATACTGTCATGAAAGGATATTTCACTCAGGTTATTTTCCTGATATTTTTTACCATCGAGTATTTTATTAACGGTTGTAATAGTTCTTCCTGCAGTAGTAGCAAGTAGTAAAATATCTTCCTTTCTGTAATTATTTTTGATAGAATTACCAAGCAGATTATTTTTATTTTCCTTGATTTTTTGGGTAACAGAGGCGCACTCATTTAAATAATTTTCATCGCTGCTTTTTAAATAAACGTTTTTAACATATTTTAAATGTTGGGTATTGAATTGAACAGCTTCAATGTTTTGTATTAGCCCCAATAACGTACTTTCTTTTTTTAGATTGATATTATTGTTGCACATGTTTACAAATAAAGCTAGCAACAGCATTAGTAATAAACCAATTGATAAGGCCAATGCATATTTCATCCTTTTTGATATATCCTTAAAAGTCAAATTATTTTTCATTAAGTGCTTTCTTAAATAGTTCATCTTTGGCAAACAATGATATAAAAATAAATTAATTTAAATTAATTTGTCAGGTAATTAACGGTGGTTCTATATTTCTTAAATTTATTTCAATTAAAAAGGAGAAAGCATGAAAAGATTTTTGCTTATTGATGATCATTTGGTTGTAAGATCAGGCATAAAACAACTGTTAACTGACATGTATAAAGATGTAGAAATTTATGAAGCAGAAGATGGGAACAGTGCAACGGCGCTTTTAAAAACGCATACATACGACCTAATTACTTTGGATATGCAAATGCCTAATACAGATAGTTTTTCTTTGATGGAATATGTAAAAAAAGAATATCCACAGGCTAAGGTGCTGATGTTTTCTATGAGTCCTGAAAATATTTATGCCAATCGTTTTACAAAAGCAGGTGCAAAAGGTTTTATAAGTAAATCTGCACCCCGGGAAGAAATGAGAATTGCTATAGAAAAGGTTATGTGTGATAAAAAATATTTTAGCAAAGATATTTTAACGCAACTTACAAAAGGAAATACTGGTACCACCAACAATTTGTTTAAATTACTTTCTCCCCGGGAATTTGAAATTGTGCAAATGTTGGTTAACGGAAAAATTATCAGCTACATCGCTGCAGATTTATCGCCTGGTTTATCTACCGTTGGGACTCATAAAGGCCGAATCTTTCAAAAATTAAAAGTATCAAATCTTCTTTAGCTTAAAGAGCTGGCTAATTCTTACAATTAATTAAGTATACTTATTATCCACGACTTTTGAAGCTACACCAAATAAAAA
>JANLVW010000332.1:0-3491 GCA_031364205.1 Ferruginibacter sp. | reverse complement strand
TCCTCTTCGCCTTCAAAAGGAAATGGCCCCATACCGAGTAAACCATTTTCACTTTGCAAAACAACGTTTATACCTACAGGAATATAGTTTGCAACAAGCGTGGGAATACCGATACCAAGGTTTACATAAAAACCATCTTGTAATTCCTGTGCAATTCGCTGAGCTATTTGAAATTTATTTAATGCCATAGTAAGAAAATGGGCTGATATGAAAATGTTTAATTGTGCAAATTTACTAACCTGCTAATGATTATGTTGTGCTAATAAATTAATACAAAATGTTGTTTATTTTTAGGCTTGTTATTATTTCGGTACCAACTGCTAATTGGCAACTTTCCTCACAGTTCGCTGTTCAATTCTTTTTTCATAACCTGTGCCCTGAAAAATATGCTGAACAAAAATGCCGGGTGTGTGTATGAAGTTTGGATCCAGCTCTCCATCTTCTACAAGTTCTTCCACTTCTGCAATCGTAGTTTTTGCAGCCATTGCCATAAGCGGATTAAAATTGCGGGCGGTGTCTTTATAAATCAAATTTCCGCTGCGGTCTCCTTTCCATGCTTTTACAATTGCAAAATCTGCTTCAAAAGCTGTTTCAAGTAAATATTGTTTCCCATCAAAAGTTCTTATTTCCTTTCCCTCTGCCACTTCTGTGCCTACGCCTGCAGGAGTAAAGATTGCGGGCATTCCGTATCCCGCAGCCATGCACCTTGTAGCAAGCGTACCTTGCGGTATTAGTTCAACCTCTAATTCACCCGATAACAACTGTCGTTCAAATTCCATATTCTCTCCAACATAAGATGCAATCATTTTTTTTACCTGCTTTTTCTGCAGCATTAAGCCAATTCCAAAATCGTCTACACCTGCGTTATTAGATATACAGGTTAAGTTTTTTATACCTTTTTTTACGAGGGCGGTTATACAGTTTTCCGGTATACCACACAAGCCAAAACCACCAAGCATAAGTGTTTGGCCGTCTGTAATATCTTTTATAGCGTCATCTGCATTCTTACTTAACTTGTTCATTGATGGGTTTTATAATTTTTTTTAATCTCATATTTTCCCTAATTCTTCCATTTCTCACAACAATAGAATCGAGTAAAGGTTTTAAAAGTTCTTCGTGCTTTAAATAATAATCATAGCTTTTATAAAAAGATTTTCGGTCAGTATTATTTTTAGAAAATATTTTTAGCTGGATTTTCAAGTTTTCTTTTTCAAGATTTATGGAAGAATCTTTAATAATAAAATCCTGTGTAAACACATCCGCCTGCGTGAGTTCCCAAACAATTTTTCCCATTTCATCTGAAGATAAAATGGATTGATTATTTTGTTTACAGCACAACAAAAAAAAACTAAAAAATAAGCATAAAAAAACTTTCATTATTTTAAAACTTCTTTATAACTATTTGAGTTTGTAAGATCTAATTTAGAGAGCAACTCTACTGCTTTCGCTTTATCCTGTGGTTGCGCTTTTAAAAAGATTTTGATAAGTTCGTTTGACTTTCCTTGGAAGAAGAACTGGTTTATCATGGTATTTGGATTATCGTTATTAAAAACACCAAGAAGATTAAGCGTATTTAAAATTTCAGATCTGCCTGCATTTTCATCTTCATAAAACTTATCGAGACCAAGTCTGTAATAATTATAATAGATATCGTTTATTACAGCATATCGGGTGTTGAGCATATTATCAACAAGCCAATATCTGTTGCGAATGCCGTCAAATGCTTTCCATCCTTTTATTCCTCTACCATCAGGTGCATTGTTTACAATATTTTGAGCTTTTAAAAACGAAGCCTCTCCGCCTCTAATGGCAAAAGATTCGTTATCAAAAGCAACAATCATATTTACATAATAGGCAAAAATTGCAGTAAGATTAGATATTTGAGGGTCGTTCCCTGTAACTCTATTATCATTAAACTCAAGCTGTTGAAATTCAACATATTTGAAGATCACGTCTTCATCTTTAAAATTAATTATGGGAGAAAGATAAGATGTGTTAAAAACGGGTCTGGCCGCCTGTATGGTTAATGAACCTTTATAAATATTTGCTTCCTCTGTTGATTGAAGATTTAGAAAAAAAGTACAGTCAATTTTTTCGTTTGGTGTATAAGCATCTTTAGTCCATTTTCTGTTGTTAAGAAAATTATTTAATGCGGTTTGTAATGTTTGAAATGCATTGCGGTTTACATTGTTTGTAACCTGCACTGCAGAAACTGTGACCCTTGCATTTAGCTCCTGCGCCTGCACACAAGAAAAAATAAAAAAAGAAATAAATATTAAAAACACTTTGTTCATACTAGATTTTTAAAATTGTATTTATTATATCAACAGCTACAGCTTCTTTGCTTTTAGTTTCAAAAGAAATTTTGTTAAAGGCTTTGTCAAAAATAGTAATTTTATTAGTGTTGTAACCAAAGCCGGCACCTTCGTCATTCAAAGAATTTAATATAATAAAGTCAGCATTTTTATCTTTGATTTTCTTTATCGCATTATTTTCTTCGTCTGCTGTTTCCAAAGCGAACCCTACCAAAATTTGTTTGTCTGTTTTTAATTGCCCAAGTTGTTTTAAAATATCCTTTGTTTTTTTTAGTTCCACAAATAATGTATCCTCTTTTTTCTTAATTTTTTCTTGAGATACTGTAACTGGGGAGTAATCAGCAACTGCTGCACACATAATTGCAATATCAATTTCTTTAAAACAGTTTACACATGCATCATACATTTCGGCAGCTGTATTTACCCTGACAATGTTAATACCTGCAGGAACAGATTCAACTGAAGGCCCTAGAACCAAGGTAACTTCTGCACCTCTGTTTTTGCACTCTTTAGCAAGTGCAATTCCCATTTTACCGGAACTTTTATTTCCAATAAATCTAACCGGGTCAAATGCCTCATGAGTTGGGCCCGCAGATATTAAAACTTTCTTTCCTTCTAAATTTTTATTTTTTTGAAAATAATGCTCAATGTAAAGCAGCATATCTTCGGGTTCCATCATTCTCCCTTCGCCAATTAAACCACTTGCCAATTCCCCATTAGTTACCGGCAAAATAGTATTTCCAAAGGATTGAAGAAGTAAAATATTTTTTTTGGTTGATTGATGCAGCCACATATCTTCGTCCATGGCCGGAGCAATAAACACCGGGCATGTCGCAGATAAATATACTGCGAGTAAGAGATTATCACATACACCATTTGCCATTTTAGCTATGGTGTTGCAACTTGCAGGTGCAACCAAAATCACGTCAGCCCATCTACCCAACATCACATGATTGGTCCACGCATCATTAGTATAAAGATCTTGTAATACTTCATTTTTACATAAGGTTGAAAGTGTAAGAACAGGTATGAATTGTGTAGCGGCTTTTGTCATTACTATTTTAATCTCGGCACCACCTTTAATAAGTAATCTAACAAGGGTTGCTATTTTATAAGCAGCAATACTTCCTGTAACAGCAATAAGAATTTTTTTTTCTCTAAGCATACAAATAAAAA
>JANLVW010000327.1:0-1847 GCA_031364205.1 Ferruginibacter sp. | reverse complement strand
TATATCTTTTACTGGGTCGCCCTCTACTGCAACTATGTCGGCAAAATATCCTTCTGAAAGCTGCCCTATTTCTTTTTCAAGACCTAGCATTTCTGCACCATTTATTGTTGCAGTCTGTAGTGCCTGCAACGGTGTCATACCAGCCTTTACAAACCAATTTAATTCATTTGTATTCTCCCCAAAGCCTGTAAACACGGCATCAGAACCCATGGCAATTTTCACATTTGCTTTTATAGCTCTTTTTAGGGTTTCAAAGTTCTTGTTTACATAACTGTTTAATCCATTTACAATAACAGAGTCATAACCATATTCATCTTTATGGGCTATGTAATACCTGTTATGTTCTACTGTTGGTACATATGTTATTCCATTCTTTGCCATTGTAGCAAGGGTTACGTCATCAATATCTATAGCATGCTCTACTGTATTCGTTCCTGCTTTTACAGCATCACGAGCACCATCCGGACCATAAGAATGAATTGCAATACGCTTACCTGCAAAATGGGCCACATCAGCTGCAGCTTTCATTTCCTCATAGCTAAATGTTTGAAAACCTGTAACATCTTTATCACTTCCGGTTGAACCATACATTTTTATCCAATCGGCACCCGCAGCTATCTGCTCCCTTGCAACACGTTGTACAGCTGCAACACCATCACATTGACCAGCATCAGGTATTGCTCCAATTTTATAAGGCGAACTGCTGATATGTAATCCATTGCCGGCAACAAACATTCTCGGACCTGTCATTGCACCCCGGTTTATTAAGTTACGCATGGCAAAGTCCATATTATCAAAAGAACCCAGATCTCTCACGCTGGTTACACCGGTTTCAAGTGTTTTTCTTGCATTTTCCTGTGCAAGAAAAACTGTAACTGATGGCCCTAATGTTCCAAGTTGCCCCCATGGATTAGTACCCGGTGTTTTATCCCAATAAAAAGTCATGTGGGTGTGTGCGTCTATTAATCCCGGTATTGCAGTGTAGGCTTTTAAATCAATCGATTCGGCAGCAGGGGGTATATCAATTTCTTTTTCTGTACCCATCTTAATAATTCTGTCTCCTTTTACAATAACAACTGCATTAATTATCACTTTTCCCTTGCCATCAACTAATTTTCCAAAGTGAATCACCTTAATTTGAGCATATAAAAAAGAAGTACAAAAGGAAAAAAGAACAATTAGAATTACATAAATTTTGCGCATGGAGTTTAAGTTTTTTTGATAAATGGCAGGTAACGGTTTCGGTTTGGCAATGGGGTGGAATTTGAATATTGTCCACCCCCAATCGCAGCATAATAAAAATACAAAAGATGAAGCAAACAAACAAAAGCACAGCAGAATTACGTTTGCTGAAACTGTTGCTGATAGCGATAAAATGCAGGCAGCATGTTGTGCGTTCGTGTTTCTATGTTAGCCATTGGCATTTTTAATATTTAAAAGAACTTTGTCTGGCCTTAAAGTAATCAGAGCTTTCATTTCTGGTATTTGTCCTGTGGATTCAATTTGAAATTTCTTTAAAAATGAAATGATAAAAAAAGACATTTCTGCCATTGCAAAATTATTGCCTATACACATTCTTGGTCCTGCTCCAAAAGGAAAATAACTTTTTGACTTCACAACTTTTGTATCAATAATAAATCTTTCAGGATAAAATTTTAGCTCTTCAGTCCAAAGTTTTTTGTCTCTGTGTAACCCAAAAAAGAAAGGTATAATAATGGTATTTTTAGGAAATGAAATACCTTCAAATTCATCATCTTCTATTGCAACCCGTTCTGTCATACATGCGGCTGGATACAGACGCATTACTTCGTTTATTGTTGCTTTAAGATATTCATTATTTAAACATT
>JANLVW010000311.1:0-8090 GCA_031364205.1 Ferruginibacter sp. | reverse complement strand
GGTCATTATCCATTGTGGGTTTCAACAATGTTTAGTGGAATGCCTGCTTACCAAATTGCCATAGAAGGCACATGGTCGCCGTTGGGAATCATTGATAAAGCTTTTCAGCTATGGTTACCTAAACCAATGAACTTTTTCTTTTTAGCGTGTATCAGTTTTTATTTTTTATGTATGTGTCTTCGTGTAAAACCATACGCCGCGATTATTGGAGCCATTGCATTTGCTTTTTGTAGTTACTCTCCTATTATTATAACCGCAGGGCACGATACAAAAATGCTTACGCTTGCTTATTCGCCGGCATTAATTGGTGCAGCAATCTTATTGTTTAATAAAAAATATTTTACCGGCTTTGCACTTACAGCTCTCTTTACAGCATTGGAAGTAGGCTCCGGTCACCAACAGGTAAGCTATTATGTGTTTTTGATTATGGCTGTAATGACGATATTTTTTATAGCTCAGGCTGTAAAATTAAAAGATACGAAAGACCTTATTAAAAGTTTGGGATTATTAGTAGCAGCGGGTTTGCTGGGTTTGGCAGTAAATGCCATTACACTGTTACCGACGTACGATTATGCAAAATACAGTAAGCGTGGTGGCCAGTTAAAAATGGATGAAACCAATAAAGCCAACGACAAAGTTGTTGATGGAAAAACGACTGGACTGAGCAAAGAATATGCTTTTCAATGGAGTTATGGGAAAGCAGAAACAATGAGTTTAATGTTTCCGGGTGTGAAGGGTTATGGATCTTACTATGCACAACGTGATGGTGAAAGCTATTTATTTCCGCAGCTAAAAGATGATGCAAATGTTGTGACCTACTTGACAGGGTTATTTCCACAAGCCCCTGCAGATCAAATTGCACAGCAAATGAGCCAGTCACTTTATTGGGGTGATCAGCCTTTTACAAATGGCCCGGTTTACATAGGTGCTATCATCTGTTTCTTGTTTTTGTTTGGAATGTTTTACTTAGATGGAAAACACAAATGGTGGATTTTCACTGCAAGTCTGTTAGGAATTTTATTAGCTCTAGGCAGCAACTTCGATGGCTTTAATACTTTTATGTTTAACAATTTGCCTTTGTATAATAAATTTCGGGTACCAACAATAGCCTTGGTAATTCCACAAATATTATTTCCGATTATAGCGGCGCTTACGCTTGATAAACTAATTAATAATTTCAATGAGGAAGAAAGCTGGAAAAAATTTAAGTTAGGATTAATAGCTACAAGCGTAACTTTTTTAATTGGATTCGCATTTTATGCAACATCTGATTTTGGAAATGAAAACAGAGAAAGAACAACTGCGTTTAATAAACTTTGGCAAAGCAAGGACGCAGATTTTCAAACTAAATATGCATTGCTTAATGAACAATATAAAGGGCAAAGAGATAACCAGGTGTACGAAAACTGGATATTTCAGTTACAGCAAAATCCTGAAGCAGAAAAAACTGCAAGAGGTATATTAACTGAGTTGAAAAAAGACAGGGGAGCAATAATGTTGAAGGACCTTATTCGCTCCTTAATATTTGTTGTAATAGCTGCAGGCTTGATAGCCCTATATATAAAAAATAAATTCTCATACACCCTTATGCTTGCCGGCGTTACATTAGCCGCAACCATTGATTTGCTTGGTGTAGGCACGCATTATTTAAATGCGAAAAGTTTTGATAACAAAGAAAATTATGATGCAGTAGAGTTCCCCATGACCAATGCAGACAGAACAATCCTCGCTGATAAAGACCCGAATTACCGAGTGTTTAATGCAAGTGTAGGAAGCCCATTTGAAGAAGCAAAAACCTCTTATTACCATAAATCAATTGGAGGTTACCATGCTGCAAAACTAGGCATTTATGATGACCTGAGTACTTATCAAATGAATGGAAGACCCAACGCCGCTGTATTAAATATGCTTAATGCAAAATGGATTATTACAGGTGAAGGAGATAAAATACAGGCAATCCAAAACCCCCTAGCTTTAGGTAATGCGTGGTTTATAAAAGGAATAACTTTTGTAAAAGGACCTGTTGCTGAAATGAAAGGCCTTACCAATTTAAATACAAAAGACAGTGCAGTTGTAGATGAATCATTTAAACCAATTGTTACAGCTTTTAGTCCGGCTGACAGTTCATCAAACATAAAAATGACAGCATATGACAATGATGCAATTTCTTACGAGAGTAATTCTACATCAAACAATGTAGCGGTGTTTAGCGAAATTTATTATAAAGACTGGAAGGCTTATCTGGATGGAAAAGAAGTTCCGTTTTTTAAAGCAAATTACGTTTTGCGTGCTATGGTAATACCTGCAGGGAAACATGTAGTGGAATTTAAATTTGAGCCAACTATCTTTTTTATAAGTAAGAAAATAAGTGCGGTTGCAGGATGGCTACTATCTATATTATTGCTAGCGACATTATTTTTTGAATGGAAGGGAACAAAGAAAAATGATACAAAAATTAAAACTTCATAAACCATTCTACAAAGCCCAAAGATAGCGTTACTGGCTCCTTACAATGTTTACCCTGCCCGCACCGGTGGGAAGAAGTTCATTGCAAGTTTTTATGAATATCTGGCAAAGATTTATCCTGTAAGTTTTGTTTCTGTACCCGATAATAAAATGCCGGATGAATTAAACAGTTCTTTTTACGGCGTGTTGGGAACTTCAAAATTAAGGTACGGAAATCCCTTGCTATTTTTTAAATTAAAAAAAATAATTAAACAAAATAGAATAACAGATTTAATAATTGTGCACCCATATTACGGCTGGCTTGCATGGCTATTAAAGAAAAGTACGGAAGTAAAACTATCCTTATTATCGCATAATATTGAAGCCGAACGATTTAAAAGTATGGGAAAATGGTGGTGGAAAATGCTTTGGTTTTATGAAAAAAATACACATAAAATAATTGATCATAATTTTTTTGTAACAGAGGAAGATCTTGATTTTGCAGTAAATAATTTTAACCTCAAAACTGTAAAATGTGATGTTATTACCTATGGAATCGGTTGGAAGCATCCTCCGACAGATATTGAAAAAAAAGAAGCTGCTGAAAAATTAAGGCAAAAATATAATATTAATTCAACCGATAAAATTCTCCTGTTTAACGGTACGTTAGATTATAAACCAAATATTGAAGCAATTGAATATCTCATCAAAAATATCAACCCACTACTTTTAGAGAATAAAGATTTTAAGTATAAAATTATTATTTGTGGCACAGGGTTACCGATATCTTATAATGAATTAAGAAGCTACAGCAGCCAAAATATTATTTATGCAGGTTTTGTAAATGATATAAATATGTTTTTTAAAGGAGCAGATGTTTTTTTGAACCCCGTAATAACCGGTGGTGGCATAAAAACAAAACTGGTTGAAGCGCTAGGCAACAACCTTACAAGCATAAGTTGCGCAAGTGGCGCTTATGGCATTCCTGAAGAGATTGCAAAGAGTAAATTAATTGTTGTTAATGATTTTGATTGGGTATGTTTTGCTCAAGCAGTTTTTAATGCAGACATCCAGGCAATCATTCCTTCCTCTTTTTTTAATCACTTTTATTGGGGTAATATTGCAGCAAAAGCCGCAAAAATTATTTCCAACCCAATAACTCCGAAGAACAAATGAAAATTTTAATAACAGGAATAGCAGGTTTTGCTGCAAAACATTTTCTACATTATTTAAATGAACAGGAACCCGGAAGTGAAGTAATGGGCATTTACAATGAAACATACCCTGAATTTGAAAATGAAAATTTTGAGAGTTTAAAAATTTCATTATCAAAAATAAATTTATCAGATAAAAATAAAATTGCTGCAATAACTGAAGAATTTAATCCTGCATATATATTGCATTTGGCAGGCAGAAGCAGCGTTGCAAACAGCTGGAAATTTCCTGCTGATTCGGTTATGGATAATACAAGTTTCTTTTTGAACATTGTAGAAACGGTAAGAATTCTTAAACTTAATTGCAGAATATTATCTGTTGGTTCCACTGAAGAATATGGCAATGCCAATGCCGGTCTACCTTTAAAGGAAACTGATTGTCCTGACCCTGCAAGCCCATACGGCGTAGCAAGAGTACTTCAGCAAAAGCTTGTAAAAATATATGCTGAAAGTTATGGTGTTGATATTGTGCATACAAGATCATTCAACCATATTGGACCTTATCAAAAATCTGAATATGTGATTTCATCTTTTGCAAAACAAATTGTACAACAAGCAAAACAGGGAAGCTTGAGAATTGAATTATTAACAGGTGATGTAAATGTTACAAGGGATTTCAGCGATGTCAGAGATGTTGTTCGAGCTTATTATTTATTGCTATACAAAGGTGTTAAAGGTGAAACTTACAATGTATGTTCGGGAAAAGGTTATCTGATTAAAGATATGATTGAGCTTTTTTCAACAATTATCGGAGAACATATTTTTCACTCAACAGATGAGAAAAACTTTCGCCCGTCTGAAAATAAAGTGATCATAGGTTCGTATGAAAAAATAATGAATGCTACAGGATGGAAACCAAAATATTCTATCGAGGAAAGTTTAAGAGACATCATAAAATATTGGGAAGAACATTTATAATTTTAAACAATTCTCTATGGATTTATAAAGTAATTCTGCTGTACGTTTCCATGTAAAAAGATTTTTTTGCAGTCGACCTTTATCAATCAACTCCTGTACTAACAGCTTATCATTCCAGAGCAATTTCATTTTTTCAGCAATATCTTCGGTATTAAATGGATCAACCATTAATGCAGCATTTCCCGCTACTTCGGGCATAGATGTTGTACTGCTGCAAATGACCGGTACATCACTTTGAAAAGCTTCAACAATTGGCAACCCAAAGCCTTCAAATGTTGGAACAAAAGTAAGAGCGAAGGCACTACCTAAAAGATTTTCAAGTTCATCATCGCTTATTCTGCCGGTAAAAACGATATCATCTTTTGCATTCATAGTAGAAATCACTGCTTGCACACTTTCATCTCCCCAAAATATATTTCCTGCTAAAACTAATTTTAGTGGTGCGTTTGATTTCTTTTTAAAAAGTTCAAATGCCTGCAGTAATCGTACTATATTTTTGCGTGGATGCATAGAACCTATGAAAAAGAAATACTCTGCACCTTTTGTGTATCTGTTTCTGGTTATCTGCTTTGAATTATCATCCAGAGGATAAAAGTTTTCTTTTACTCCGCAGGAAACATTATCAATTTTATTTAATGGAATTTTATAGGTATCAGCAATATCATTTTTACTGTATTCAGAAATTGTTACTATTCGGGTTGCCGTACGAGCAAATTTGGGATAAAAAGTTCTAAAGTAAATTCTGTTTCTAAATGGAAGATCCTTTGGCTGGTGTTCAAAATTTAAATCATAGATAATTGGAAGTTGTTTGCATTTTGTTGACAGACAAAGGAACCCTTCCATAGACAAAAAAAGATCTGGCTTGTGTTTTTTTAAAAAAACCCCTACAACAATTTCCATAAAAAACAAGTACAATAATGGATGCCTGTAGGGTGGAAAAATATGATACTTTTTTGAATTTGGAAAATCAAAATAATCTTCCGTAAAATTTTTATCACATAAAATCTGAAATTTAGTTTCAGGGTGAGCAGATATTAATAGCCGTAGAGTTTCTATAGTAAAAATCCCAATTCCATCAATTTTTTTATTTCTTAATATCCAACAGTTTACTGCTATTTTCATAAATTATATTGAGGAGCTATTGCTCCATTTAAATCAATTGACAACTACAAGATTTATTTTCTTTATTTGCAATACATTTGCGAAAATAATTAATAAAAATTATTAAATGAAAACAGCACTAATAACAGGGATTACGGGGCAGGATGGCGCATATTTGGCAGAACTTCTTTTAGATAAAGGATATTTAGTGCATGGTATAAGAAGAAGAAGTTCTTTATTAAATACACAAAGAATTGATCACATTACCTACGATAAAAAATACGAAGGAAGATTTTTATTGCACTATGGAGATCTTACCGACAGCAGCAATATATTAAGGATTATACAGCTGACACAACCGGATGAAATTTATAATCTAGGTGCGCAAAGCCATGTTCAGGTAAGTTTTGAAACACCACAATACACTGCCACATCTGACGGTACTGGAGTACTGCTTATTTTAGAAGCCATAAGAATTTTGAAACTTGAAAAAAAGACAAAATTTTATCAGGCCTCCACTTCTGAATTATATGGAAAAGTACAGGAAATACCTCAGACTGAAACAACGCCATTTTATCCACGATCTCCATATGGTGTAGCTAAATTATATGGATACTGGATTACAGTAAATTACAGAGAAGCATATAATATGTTTGCAGTAAATGGTATTTTATTTAACCATGAAAGCCCATTAAGGGGAGAAAGTTTTGTAACCAGAAAAATTACAATTGGTGTAAGTAAAATAGTAAATGGCATAAGCAACGAACCTCTTTTATTAGGAAACTTAGATGCAAAAAGAGATTGGGGACATGCGAAAGATTATGTTGAAGGAATGTGGAGAATGTTGCAGCAGGAAATTCCTGAAGATTACGTTTTAGCAACCGGTGTAACTACTACAATCAGAGATTTTATAAGAATGGCATTTGGATATGTAGGTATCGATTTAGATTTTACAGGTGAAGGTGAAAATGAAAAAGGATATATAAAATCTTGCAACAACGAGAAATACATGTTACCTAAAGGAACCCAGGTCATTGGAATACACCCACGTTATTTTAGACCAGCTGAGGTTGAATTATTAATAGGTGATGCTACAAAGGCTCGAACAAAATTAGGATGGAAACCGGTTTATGATTTGCACATGCTTGTAGATGAAATGATGGAGCAGGATTTAAAAATGGATGCCGTTTATTAGTTGTATTTATTAATCAAATACGTTTAAAAATTCGAAACAAATCTGACAGTATTTTATTATTGTCCAAGTGTTTTGCAATTTTAATTTTAAAGATGTGTAAAGGCTTAAATGTTTGGTTTGGAATTAACAATGCCGCCATCTGATTACACTGTTCAATAAATTCCCCCACTTTTATCTTCCTGATATTTAATGGCGTTTTTAAAATTCTATGCGATAGACTCTGGCAGAAATACATTAGGAAGTTGTGTCCGTTGGTCTCAATGGTTTTTTTAATTTTTTTATCTATCAATAATGTTGATAAAAAAAAGATATACTTTTTAAATGCATCAGCATATGCTTCTCCATTTGTAGTTTTTGATACACTTCTATGAATTCTGTAACTAAAACAAAACTTATCAGATATAGCTTTGTAACTTAACTGTGTTAACCTCATCCATAATTCATAATCAGCAAAAATTAAATTTGGATAATTAGAAGGCATTCCACCAAGCATATCAAAATCTGCGCTTCGCATCATGTAACCTGTACCCATACTGTCAATAGTTTGGTTCATTTGAGCAGCAATAAACTCATCTGTTGTTTGCATAGATTCCATAGGCTTACAAGGTCTAATTAATTTGCCTTTTACATCGATATAGTTGAAATGCGTTTGGTATAAACCTGCATCAGGATATTCTTTTATCAGTTCATCAATATCCTTCAAATAATTAGGATACAAAATATCATCATGGCCTATCAGCGTTATAAATTCATTTTTTTTTAAGAGGGGAATTCTAGACCAATTTTGTACAATTGTCAGGTCTTTTAGAGAAGGATATATAGTTATTCTTTCATCTTTTAAATTTTCTAAATATTGTATTGTCCCATCCCTACTGTTGTTATCAAGTATCAGTAAATTGAAGTCATTACAGGTTTGATTTAATATACTTTGAACACATTCTTTTAATAATGGGCCACCATTTCGAACGGGTAATATTATGCTATATTTTTTCAATTTTAATACGAGTTAAAAAAATTTCAATTTTCGCCTTATTTTTTTAATTTTTTTTTAAGTTTTACCAGCAAATCATGCGCTATTGGATAATTCGTTTTAATAAAATATTTAAAATAAAACTGCTTCATGTAAGGTAAAGCAAATACTTTTTTTGCGGCTTCATTTAACTCCGGCACTGCTACTTTTTCTTTTTTAAAATAAGCCTGCAAAAAAGAAATATGAG
>JANLVW010000298.1:0-1619 GCA_031364205.1 Ferruginibacter sp. | reverse complement strand
TATTATGTTTGTTGTAGTTCAAAATCTAGTAAAAATTAATCCGGTTATCTGAAAGATTTAAGACATTAAAGAAATCCATTTATTATTTACAGTAAAAAACTGTCGGTTAATTTTATTTCCAATCCTCATTCAACCTCAGCTCCGGCAACTTACCCGTTGGTTCTATAATTTCATCCCGGTGTTCTTCTGTAGTTACCTGTTCCATTCTATCAACTTAAAACATCTTTTAGTAAATGTTTAAGTGGCTTTGTTTTATTAATTATTTAATACCATTTCCAGTTTTCGCTTGTATGCATCATAACCAAAGTTGTTCATCAGCAGTTGATGGTTGGGTTTGTACGTTTCTTTGTTGGTCATCATTTCTTCAACGGCATTTGCAATGGCAATGGCATTATTTGGTTCTATTAATAGCCCAAGCTCGCCATTCAATAAGGCATCTACAGATCCATCCTGGTTGCCCGCAATTACCGGAACACCATAATACATGGCTTCAATAAATACAATACCAAATCCTTCTTTCGTGCTTGGCATTACATAGATATCTGCCATACAAAAATGTGCCGTTAAATTTTCATCGGGTATGTAGCCGGTAAGCAATACGCTGTCTGTTAGGTCATGTTTTTTTATAAGTGCATCTACAACAATTTTTTCAGATTCGCTGTAGCTTCCTGCCAACAGGTATTTTATCTTTCGGTTATTTCTTTTCAGAAGTACAAGTGCATCCAATACACAGTCATAACCTTTGTAACGGTCTTTTGCAGATATCCTTGTGAGTGTCATTAAAACGGTTTCATCATTTTTAATTCCATATTGCTGCTTTAACTTCTGTGCAGAAAAATGTACTGCAGGCATGGGCAAAAAAGGATCTATACAATTGTTGATGATGCTGATTTTATTTTCCGGAAAGTGATGTATATTTTTAATTTTTTGCGCAGTAAAACGACTCACACAAATAATGTGATCACATACAGACAACATTTTTTTCTTGGAAATATTTAATTTGCTCCATATTTCTATCCCATGCCCAATTAAAATAATTTTTGCCGATGGGTTTACTTTTTTTATAAGCCAGCCTGCCATTAATAAATTGATGTGGCTTAAAATAATGATGTCATCTTTACGCCAGTTCTCCGCTGCATTAAAAACAAAACTTAATTTGTTGCCTGCAAAACCCGTAAAAATTTCACCGGGAAAATAAGAGTTATTAAAAGCCTGCTCCTGTTCATCGTGCATACTATTGATTTGAATAACCGTACTTTTTTGCAATCCATATTCATACAATGCCTTACCCATTATCCGGCAAACCTTTTCTATGCCGCCCGTGGCAGAAAAAACTTTAAGCGTTAAAAAAATGATACGTGGTTGCGTAATGTTGTTAGTGAATGGTGAAAAGTTAGTGCTGAATGGGCAATAGCCAATTGTTGTTTGCCAGTCAACTATAAAATGTAATTTGTAAAAGTTCTTTTTATTTTTTTATGTATTTCTGGCTTAATACTTATAACTTAATACTTATAACCTAATTCTCAATACTCAATTCTCAATACTCAATTCTCAATACTCAATTCTCAATACTCAATTCTCAATACTCAATTCTCAATACTCAATTCTCAATACTCAAT
>JANLVW010000012.1:0-3961 GCA_031364205.1 Ferruginibacter sp. | reverse complement strand
GAAAATGGTAAAAATATCTTGGGTTCCTTCAATTCAAACCTTGGTTATTACGAGTCGTATAATTTTAGAGAAGAAACTAAAGACAATGAAATAGATAATTATTTTAAAAAGATAAAAGATGGATTTGGTTATGATATTATTTTAACCAATAACAGATTGGATTCCCTTAAAAATCCTGACGAAAGGTTAAACATCGGTTATGATTTTTCATTCAAATTTAATGAGGATATAGTTTACTTTAATCCACTATTTGGCGAAGCTTACAAAAGCAATCCGTTTACTGCTGCAACACGAAATTACCCGGTAGAAATGCCATATAAAACGGAAGAAGTTATTGTAGTCAATATGGAGATCCCGAAAGGATATAAAATTGATGAAATGCCCAAATCTACGAGGATGAAATATAATGAGGATGAAGGGTTATTTGAATATATTTTGACCAAAGACGCTACCAATATTTACCTTAAATGTGTTTTAAAATTTAATAAAGCTATTTTTTCTCCGGAAGATTATGAATCGTTAAGAGAATTTTACGGACACATTGTAAAAAAACAAAGCGAGCAGATTGTATTTAAAAAGATTAATTAATACCATGAAAAATGTACTTATAGGAATACTGTTTTTAAGTAGTTTTAAAGGTTTTGGTCAAAAATATAATACATCAACCATTCCCGATTCTTTAAAAAAAAATGCAGATGCTGTAAAACGTTTTGAAGAATTAAGGGTTACTATTAAATCAAAATCAAAAGCGGTAATAGTTCATAAATATGCCATTACCATTTTAAATGAAGAGGGTGCAAAATTTGCTTTGTACCAAAATGATTATGATAAACTGCAAAGTCTCGAAAACATTTCAGGACATCTTTATGATGCATCGGGCAAAGAAATAAAATCTGTAAAGAAAAAAGATATTGCAGATTATTCTGCTTTTGATAATGTTAGTCTTATTTCTGATAACAGAATTAAACGTCATAACTTTTATTACAACCAATATCCATACACAGTAGAATATGAAGATGAGCAGGACCTTAACAGTATTTTCTTTTTACCAAGATGGAGCCCTTTAGAAGATACCAGATTAAGCGTGGAACAAAGTGCGTTTTTTGTAGAAACACCGGTAGATTTTGAATTAAGAATAAAACAAATGGTTTTTAAGGAAAAGCCTTCCATATCAGTTAATGGCGCTAAAAAAAATTACGAATGGAAAATAAATAATTTAACTGCACTGGTGCATGAACTTTACCAGCCGGGCTGGGAAGAGTTATCTCCATCTGTTATGATTGCGCCTTCGCACTTTGAAATAGAAGATTATTCAGGTGATATGAGCTCATGGGCCAACCTGGGTAAATTTATAAATACGCTAAACAGCAACAGGCAGTTATTACCCGAAAATATTAAACAGGACGTTCACAAACTCACAGATGCGTTAAGCAGTACAACAGAAAAAATTAAAGTACTGTATGATTATTTACAAAAAAATACAAGATACATCAGCATACAGCTTGGCATTGGCAGTTGGCAACCTTTTGATGCAAACTATGTAGCAAGTAAAAAATATGGCGATTGTAAAGCTCTTTCCAATTACATGGTTAGTCTTTTAAAAGAAATTAATATCCCGGCAAAATACGTTTTAATAACTGCCGGAGAAAATAGGCTTGGTTTAAAAGATGACTTTCCTTCCCCATATTTTAATCATGCAATTGTATGCGTGCCGCAATTAAAAGATTCCATCTGGCTGGAGTGTACAAGCCAAACAGTAAGTGCAGGTTATATGGGAAGTTTTACAGGCAACAGAAAAGCTTTGTTGATTGATGATGATGGTGGACATGTGGTAAAAACACCTACCTATAAAACGAATGATAATTTACAAATACGAAAAGTAAATGCCGTTATAAATGAAGAGGGTACTTTAACCGCAAAAGTGATAACTCGTTTTACGGGATTACAGCAGGATGGTGTGCATGGTTTAATGCATGAAGCTACTCAGGAAGAAAAAAAACGCTACCTCAATAATACCCTTAGTTTGCCTACATATACAGTTGAAAGTTTTGAATATATTGAAACCAAAGGCATATTACCCGAGGTAACAGAAAAACTATCTGTCACTTCTCCAAACTATGCAAACATTACAGGAAAAAGACTGTTTATTGCCCCAAACTTTTTCAATAAATCATCGAGCAAATTACTGGAGGATAATAACAGAAAATATGACCTGCAGTTTACCTCTTCTTTTCTGGATGAGGATTCCATACAAATAGCAATTCCTGCCAACTATGTAGTAGAAGCAATGCCCAAAGCAGTAGCCATAAAAAACAGTTATGGTGCTTACAGTATTAAATTTAATGTAAAGGATAATTTTATAGAAGTTGTACGTAAAAATGAAAGAACAGAAGGCTATTTTTCTAAGAATGAATATAACAATATTTTAAAATTCTTCAACGATATTTACTCAGCAGACAGGGGCAGAATAGTTATGATTAAGAAAGAAAACTAGCAAAAAAAGTTTAATAGAAATTTTATATAGCTGTAAAAAAGAATTCATTTTACATTTTGTAAATACTATCAAATTTAAATTTTTACCTACAAGCAAAAGTTTGCGTTATTTATTAATTTTACCTGCTAATACATATTGTTAATTCCTGCGAACTATTAGCAAAAATGGTATTCAATTGTATGTCGGCTCCGTCATAATAAAGCCTCCGGATTCCCTATAACTGTTTCTTGCGGAACCTGTAATATTTTTAATAGTGCAGCACTTTCCCAAAAAATTTGTAATCAATTTCATGGTTTAATTTTATTAGCCATCTTTTATTTTAAATGTAATAAATCATAATATTATGTAGCGTTATGTAAATGATAAACGGTAAAATTAATTACCATTTTTTGCCTTATTTTGAAGTTTAAACCTAAAAAAATATGAACAAATATCTTTTTACAACAGCAGCTATTTGCCTGGCAGTTACAACAGGTTTTAGCCAGGCAAAACTGGTGGAAACGGTTACTAAAAAAGGAGACGAACTAGTAATTCCTTATCAAAAATATATTTTACCCAACGGCCTAACCATTGTACTGGCCGAGGACCACAGTGATCCTTTGGTGCATGTTGATGTAACTTATCATGTAGGATCAGCAAGGGAAGAAATTGGCAAAAGCGGATTTGCGCATTTTTTTAACACATGATGTTTCAGGGAAGTGATCATGTTGGAGACGAGCAGCATTTTAAAATAATATCCGGAGCAGGCGGTACTTTAAATGGTAGCACCAATCAGGACCGTACAAATTATTACGAAACAGTACCATCTAACTAACTTGAAAAAATGTTGTGGCTGGAAAGTGACCGAATGGTTTTTTTATTAGATGCCGTAACACAAAAGAAATTTGAAATTCAACGCAGCACTGTAAAGAATGAGAGAGGTCAGAATTACGACAACCGTCCTTATGGACTTTTAAGCGAATTTGCAAGTAAAAATCTTTATCCATACGGGCCCATACAGCTGGCTTACCATTGGTTATATTGAAGATTTAAACAGGGTTGATGTACAGAACTTAAAAAACTTTTTTCTTCGCTGGTATAGCCCCAACAATGCAACCATTACAATTGGTGGAGATATCAAATCATCCGATGTTGTAAAAATGGTAGATAAATATTTTGGCAGCATTCCACGTGGCCCAGAAGTAACCAAAACAATTTTGCCAGCAGTTGTAGTCGATAAAAACCGTTATGTATCCTATATTGATAATTATGCAAAATTACCGTTGCTTACAAAAGCGTATCCTACCGTGCCCAACTATGGCAAGGATATGGCTGCACTTGCGTGCCTAGCTCAAATAATTGGCCAGGTTAAAAACTCCGTGCTATATCAGCAACTGGTAAAAACACAAAAAGCCTTGAACGCAAATGCCAGCAATAACTTAAGTGAACTTAGCGGTATCTTTAGTTTTTAGGTAATACCTTATCCTG